>NZ_JANCPI010000014.1:0-64222 GCF_024295435.1 Streptococcus sp. CF7_Ac1-8
TTTAGGCTTATTAACACAAAAAATCTGAAAAAGCTATTGACTGAAAATCATTTTCAAGGTATAATAATAAACGTTAAGGCGGTATAGCCAAGTGGTAAGGCACGGCTCTGCAAAAGCTTGATCGTCGGTTCAAATCCGTCTACCGCCTTCTATAACTTGTTTTATCAGGTTTCATTTAAACAAAAAGCCCCCGTTGTAGGGCTTTTTTGATTTTCTTCGGATAAATAAGCATAACTTTAAAAAACCTTTGGGGCGGATTTGGGGCAGACTTCTTTTTGGGAGACAATCTTTTGATACTCAATGAAAATCAAAGAGCAAACTAGGAAACTAGCCGCAGGCTGTACTTGCGTACGGCAAGGCGACGTTGACGCGGTTTGAATTTGATTTTCGAAGAGTATGAAATCAACTGAAAAAAGCTTTGTCACGCCTGGTGACAAAAGCCTCTAGTTTACTCTGTTTCTTCTTCTATTTCAACTTCGGTAATTTGGACTTTTACCTTGGTAACACGTCCATTTTTCACTTTATCATTAGTTAGGATAAGCTGTTTGTTTTGGCTTACCAACTCATAGCTGAGTTTTTCAGTCGTTGGAATGGTCCCCACTCCTGTCAAATAGTAACCAGCGATGGTATCAACGTCATCACTTTCCAGTTCCACATCAAAGTAGTTATTAAAATCATTGAGATTCATGGTACCTTGAACAATATAAGTATCTTCTCCAATTTTATGAACTTCGATTTCAGCCTTATCTGTTTCGTCATCGATTTCCCCAACGATTTCCTCTAGGAGGTCTTCAAGTGTCACCAAACCAGCCATCCCACCGTATTCATCCAGCAAGATTGCCATTTGTCTTTGGGTATTGCGCAATTCTTTTAACAAGTCATCCACAAAAATGGTTTCAGGAACAAAAAGTGGATCTTGTAAGATTTTCTTCCAAACAATATTGTCAAAACCGTCCACAAAGCCCGCATTAAGGAGACTCTTGGTGTGAATGATTCCAATCACGTTATCCTTGTCCCCATCATAGACAGGGATACGAGAATAATTTTGTTTTAAAATACTTTGGATTATGGTTTGACTATCATCCTGAATATCCACCATGAAGGCATCAGTTCGAGGAACCATGACTTCTCTGGCCATTAATTCGTCCAGGGAAAAAATCCCTTGTAACATCTCAATTTCGTCAGCATCTAGTGTTTCTTCACTATTTGTCAGCATGTACTCAATTTCATCACGGGTCATTTTTTCATCAGCATCGTCAAAGGTCATAGGAGTCAAACGACTCAAGAGATTGGTAGATGCAGACAAGAGCCAAACAAAGGGACTAACTAGTTTCCCAAGCCCAATAATAACTGGCGCTGTACGAATCGCCAAGGCATCTTTTAGATTAAGAGCGATTCTCTTAGGATACAATTCCCCAAAAACGATGGAAATATAAGTCAAAAATGCTAAAGATAGAAAACTTGCAACGGCATAAGATGTTTCACCATTTCCAAGCCAAGATGCAATTTCTCGTCCCAGAGTTTCTGCCAAACTCGCCCCTGATAAGATCGTAATCAGGGTAATCCCTACTTGAATGGTTGATAAAAAGTGGTTAGGATTTTCTAGCACCTTCAGCAGACGGATATAGCGTCTATCTCCTTCTTCTGCCTTTTGTTCAACCCGCGCACGATTAAGTGAAACCATGGCCATTTCTGTGGCCGAGAAAAAGGCATTTAACACCGTCAAGATAAACAATAAAACAAATTGTAGCAACAAATTCTGACTACTTGGGTCTTCCATAGTTTTTCTCCTAAAATAGTATCTTACCCTCTATTATATCACAAAATATAGTCCAGTACATATTATTTTTTCTCATACTCTTCGAAGATCTCTTCAAACCACGTCAGCTTTATCTGCAACCTCAAAGCTGTGCTTTGAGCAAGCTGCGGCTAGCTTCCTAGTTTGCACTTTGATTTTCATTGAGTAACAGTATCTATTGTAGCCCTGCTTAAACTAGTAAGAAAGAACTCCTATATCGACAAGTGACATAGGAGTTTATTTTGTATTTTACTGAGTAACAGTCACTTCTCCAGTTCTGTAATCCAGTTGAAGCCCCTTTTGAACATTGGGAACTAGAACATTAAATTCCAACTCTCCGTCTGAAGACTTGGCTTCAATCTGTGAAGCTGAAGGTACTAAATCCTCGTTTGAAGCATAATAAAGGGTTACACGGTAACGGACACGCTTGTTTTGGTCCAAGGCTTTACGTACCAGGCTTTCATAGTAGTTTTGCCCTGTCGAATCCTCAGCTTGCGCCTGATTTGCCCAGGCTGTCTGAACAGCAATGTTTTTAGGATTGCTTGTAGAAGCATCAAAACCATCCAAGCCACCGATCAAGGCATAGCCTAACAAATGACCTCTATCGACCGCATGGGTATAAGTCCCCTTTAGATTCTTAACCTGATGCCATCCTGGAGGAGTCCATGAAGTCGAACCATTCCCCGTTTCTTCACGATTCTTGTACTGTCGGGTTGCCTTAGACAAGAGAGCATTGGCTACAGTTGGCACGGTTTCCTTGCCCACTGTCTTTGTTTTATTATCGGCGTAAGGTTTACTTGAAACCTTGGCATCTAGGTTTGTTTTATTACCATTGACGATAAAAGCACCTGATCCATTCCACTCCAGACTCCCTTTTATTTGACTCTTGACTACATCTGTTAAGACACTTTCTGCCAATTCTTGACTAGGAGCTTCAGACGCTTGTTTTTTCTGACTCACCTTAGTTTTAGGAGTATTAGCTGTCGACTGCATCTGCTTGATATAATAGCTACCGGCAGATAAAAGTAATAATACCAGCAATCCGATTAGTGTCTGTCTTGTTTTTTTGTTCATATTTCTCCTTATCTCTAGAAAAAGGCTGGTTTTCCAGCCTAATTTCCTGTAAATTTATGAATCAATTCCTGCCATTTTGCTGGAGACAGGATAGCCCATGGATCTTGACCCTTGCCCAAGATTCCATAACCGACCATTAAACCGATTCCTAGGGCTAAAGCACCTAAAATCAGTACCAGAATGACTAAAAGTAAACGCTTGGCTACGTAGCCTGATTTCTTATTCATCTTCATCACTTGCCTCAATCCGCTGAATCTTAGCACCCAACTGCGCCAACTTCTCATGAAAACGGTAGTAGCCTCTATCCAAGTGGACTAATTTACCAACTACGGTTTCTCCTTGTGCTACCAAACCTGTCAAAATCAAGGCTGCACTGGCACGAAGGTCAGTTGAAAGAACTTCTGCTCCCTGCAAAGGCTGTCCACCAACAATACGTGCTGTATCACGGATAATTTCAGAGTGCAAGCCCATACGGCGCATTTCTTCTAGGTGTTGGAAACGATTTTCAAAAACTGTCTCCACCATAGTTGATTCGCCTTTTGCGACAGTCATCAAGGCTGTAAATTGAGCCTGCATATCTGTTGGAAATCCTGGGTGGGGCAAGGTTTTCACATGGACAGCTTTTAGATTTTCTAGTTGAGAGCGAACTCGAATTCCTTCAGTCTCCTCCGTCACTTCCACTCCCATTTCAAGCAATTTGGCAATCAAGGGACGGTTGTGCTCCCAAACAGCATCTTTAATCAGGACATCACCACCAGTCATGGCAGCAGCCACCATAAAGGTTCCAGCTTCAATACGGTCTTGGACCACATTGTGAGTCGTACCATAAAGTTTCTCCACACCGGTAATGGTAATGGTCTCTGTACCAGCACCTTTTACTTTAGCTCCCATTTCATTTAAGAGAATGGCTAGGTCCACAATCTCAGGCTCACGCGCAGCATTTTCAATCACTGTAACCCCATCAGCCAGCGTCGCTGCCATCATCAAGTTCTGAGTAGCACCAACACTTGGGAAGTCCATGTAGATATGAGCTCCATGTAAGCGATCAGCCTTGGCTTCGATATAACCAGCTGTCTGACTAATCTTAGCCCCCATAGCTTCTAGACCTTTCAAATGCAGATCAATAGGGCGGCTACCAATCGTACAACCACCTGGCATGGATACCTTGGCATGACCTACACGGGCAAGAATTGGTCCCAAGACAACGATAGATGCACGCATCTTGCTGACATACTTGTAAGGAGCTTCCTCAGTGATATCGCCAGTCGCGTCCACCTCAACAAGATGATCTTCTTCATTAAAATCCACCTTGGCATTCAAACCACGAACCACCTGATTCATAGTGAACACATCTGACAAGATAGGAACATTCTGCAAGACGGTCTTTCCTTCACTTGCTAGAATAGTCGCTGCCAACAAGGGCAAGACTGCATTCTTTGCTCCTTCGATCGTAACACTTCCTACCAGACGATTATCGCCACCTTGAACCACAATTTTTTCCATACTTATTTCCTTTACTCTTGATTTTATAATAATCCTCTAAGCACTTCTTGCCACAACTGATACAGGCTGATAAAGAATGAACTCATGATGTAGCCCATTACAATACTGAAAAGAGCTATCAATAAACGAACTTTTCCTGTGTTCTCAGCTGTTACTTTTAAGACTTTTTCCCATCTAACAAGATCCTTTAAAAGGTAAAAACTCACATAAATAAAGAGCATGTGACTGCTTAGAGTGAATAATAATTGAACCATTTGACTATTATACCATCTTCTCTGTTTGCGCGCTAGCTTGGAAACTTCACTCAAAAATTAGGGATTGTTTTTCAAGTAATCAATCGCATCTTGTAGAGTTTTAACTGGCACGATTTTCATATCTGTCTTGATTGTTCTAGCTGCTTCCAGGGCTGTCTGGTAATTGTTTTTCGCGTCCGGATGCGCTTTTTGTTCCTCTTCGCTAACAGGATTATCTGGGGCAAAGAAAATAGCAGCACCTTCTCTAGCCGAAGCAACAACTTTCTTATCAATACCTCCAATATCCCCCACATTACCATCGCGGTCAATAGTTCCGGTACCGGCAACGATACGGCCATTTCTAAGACCAGGGTCAGCTATTTGGGTATAGATGGCCAGACTAAACATGAGACCTGCACTTGGACCACCGATACCGGCTGTTGAAAAGCGAATTGGGACATCACTGGTCACTTCTGTACGGTCAATCAAGCCGATTCCAATTCCATTTTTGCCATTTTCTAGGGTAATGATTTTTCCTTCTGCAGACTTGGTTTGCCCATCCTCTTCATAGGTGACCTTGACGGAGTCCCCTAGTTTTTGAGAATTGACGTAATCAATCAAATCTTTGGAACTGTCGAAGGTCTGATCATTGACTGCGGTAACTGTATCAGAGATGTTGAGAATCCCTTTAAAGGTCGAATTATCCGTCACAGTCAAAACATAAACCCCAAGATATTTGAGTTCAATATCCTTACCAGCTGTTTTTAACCCTTGATACTTGGCCATGTTTTGTGATGTTTGCATGTAGAATTGATTAATCCGCATAAATTCAACATCAGAAGAGCCACCTGTAGTCTCTTGGGCACTACGAATATCTGTAAAAGGCGTCAACCACGCATAAATCATATGGGCTAAAGTAGCGTGCTGGACACCAACCGTAACAAATTGATAGGCACCAGCTTCCTTATCTTCTGTGTCATTGACTTTAAGGACTTGGCGAATATCTTCCGAACCACCTGGAACTTCTATATAGTAGGGCAAGGGCACTACAAATGCCAAGAAAGTCACAATTAAGGCCGCAATGACATATAAGGGCCATCTAATCTTTTTTTTCATTTCTTATTTCCTCCAAAATACTATCAGGAACATAGCAGGCAATATCCTGACCAAACTTCAAAAGCTCTCTAACACCTGATGAACTGATATAGAGATGTTCAGGTCGGCTATGTAAATAAATGGTTTCTATATCAGGAGACAGCTGATGATTGTAGTAATCGAAACTGGCTTCATATTGCAAATCCGTTGCATTTCTCAAGCCTCGTACCAGAAAGGTAGCCCCCAGTCTTTTTGCAACATCAACCACCAATTCATCATGTGAAAACACGACTTCAACATTTTCCAAATGTTCCAAAGCCTTTTCTAGCCCCCGTTTACGATTTTTAAGAGGGAGAAATCCCTGTTTGTGGGGATTTAAAAAAATACCGACATAGAGCTTATCAAAAAGTCTGCTCGCCCGTTCAATGATATCCAGATGCCCATTTGTCATCGGATCAAATGAGCCTGTGAATAAGCCAATCTTATCTGACATAGACTGTCACCTTACTAATTCCATAAATCTTTTCCTTCCAGATGCCCAGGCAGGCAATTTCTTCTGGAAGTTCAACGGCCTTATCCGTCTCACACACGACCATGACATCTTCAGAAAAAAGCTCTCTCTCAGCCATTTTTTCAATATCTGCTACGATTTGTTCCTTAGCATAAGGAGGGTCTAAGAAAATGAGGTCGAATTCTCCAGCTACCTGTTCCAATGCCCTTTCTGCATCCATCTTGAGGAGTTGAAATTTTCCAACTTCCTTGGTCATCTGAATATTTTCAGCCACGATAGCCTGAGCCTTACGGTCTCGCTCCACCAAAACAGCGCTGGATATGCCACGCGATACTGCCTCGATAGATAAACCACCACTACCTGCATACAGGTCCAAGACTCGCCCCCCTTCAAAGTAGGGACCAATCATGTTAAAAATGGCTCCTCTAACCTTATCCGAAGTTGGTCTTGTCGTCTTGCCTTCTAGTGTCTTGAGGGGACGTCCCCCATAGATTCCTGATACGATTTTCATACCGTTTATTATACCAAATTATAGGCGAAAAGAGAAAGAAAACCGAACCTTGCGGTTCGATTCTCTACAAAATATTTTCGTAAGTATCGCGGACTTCTTGAGGCCAAACACTTGTTTGCACTTCTCCGATATGTTTCTTGCGAAGTAGGAACATAGCCATACGAGATTGTCCAATTCCTCCACCGATTGTCAATGGGAATAGGCCATTCAACAAAGCCTTGTGCCATTCCAATTCTAAACGGTCTTCATCACCTGTGATGGCAACCTGACGGCGAAGCGTTTCTTCATCTACACGGATTCCCATAGAAGACAACTCAAAGGCTCCACCCAGAGACTCATTCCAGACAAGAATATCACCATTTAGACCCTTGTAGCCATTTTCAGACTCACTTGTCCAGTCATCGTAGTCTGGCGCACGTCCATCGTGCGGTTTACCGTCTGGTAATTCACCACCGATACCGATCAAGAAGACTGCTCCAAATTCTTTACAAATAGCATTTTCACGCTCTTTTGGTGTCAAGTCTGGGTAGCGTTCTACCAACTCTTCTGTGTGGATAAAAGTGATTTGTTTTGGCAAGATTGATTCGATGTCATAGCGGGCTTCAACAGCTAGCTCAGTAAGACGAATAGCCTTGTAAATCTTCTCAACTGTTTCTTTTAGATAAGCGATATTACGTTTACCATTTGGGATAACTTTCTCCCAGTCCCACTGGTCAACATAAACAGAGTGGGTCGCATCCAGCGAATCTTCGTCTGGACGAAGGGCCTTCATGTGGACAAAAAGGCCTTCTCCCTCACCGAAACCAAAACGGGCCAAAGTATGGCGTTTCCATTTGGCAAGTGAGTGCACCACTTCATAAGTAGCATCAGGGATTTGGAGAACCTTGACCGATACGGCATTCTCCACACCTGATAAATTATCCTGCATCCCGTCGCCGACCCTGCTCAAGATAGGACCTTGAACTTCGACAACTTCTAACTTATCTTTCAAATACTGGGTAAAAGTGTTTTTGACAAAGGAAATCTCTTCTTGTTGATGAATAAAACTTTTCTTCATAAACTACTCCTCAAAAAATTAATTAAAAGCATTATACACCTATTTCCAAGAAAAGAAAAGACCAAATATAAAAAAATCAGTGCTCCTTCGAACACTGATGTCATGAACCTTTTAGTCATTTCGACCGAAGATACGTAAAATACTTAGGAAGAGATTGATAAAATCAAGATAGATACTGAGAGCCATTGACACAACCCAACCTGTCGCTACACGGCCTTGTGATTGTTCATAAGCAAGACGAATTCTTTGGTTGTCCCAAGCAATCAACCCTGAGAAAACCAAAACCATGGCTACGCTAATCATATAATCAAAGAAGCCGCTAGCCAAGAAAATATTAACTACCATGGCAATCAGCAAACCGATAAGAGCCGCCATCATAGCCCGACCAAGGCCACTCAAATCTTTCTTGGTGAACATGCCAACTGCCGCCATGACAAAGAAGAGAAGGGCGCTAGACACAAAGGCGGATAAAACTGTACCCGGAGTATAGAAGGCCACCACAAAACTAAGAGTAAAGCCGTTTAAAACAGAGTAAAGTAAAAATACTGGAAGAGCCGCTGGGCTATTTTTGGCAGCCATACTACTTGCAACAAAGACTAGAGCAAGTTCTGCAAAAGTTGCAATCATCAACCAGAGACGGCCATGCATTAAAAAGTAGACCAATTGAGCCTGAAAGACTGTCAACATCAAAGCTGACACGAGAGCCGATAGACCAATCCCAAGTCCCACAAAGGCATATACCTTAGCATAAAATTGATTGAGACCTGAACGTTCTTGAATAATCGTTTGATTCATTCTGATTCTCCTTTTTCTATAAATATGTCTTGATTATAACAAAGATTTTATAAATTAGCTGAAATAAAACATCAATATGCCTGCTGCAACTGCCACGTTGAGACTCTCTGCTTGACCTTTCATGCCTATATGAACCAGCTGATCAGCACTCTCAGCCATGACAGAACTAATTCCTTGTCCTTCATTTCCCATGACTAAAACAAAGTTCTCTAGTGAAGAAAGCTCACGATAATCCTTTGACTCTCTCGATAAGGTCGTTGCCAGAATGGGTAAATTGCTCTTCTTTGCCTCTTCTACAAAGCTGGCAAGAGGCATACGATAGATGGGCAAGTGAAAATGACTTCCTTGCATGGAACGCAGGGTCTTGAGACTGTAGATATCTGCTGACTTTTCTGAAACAATGACCCCTGTAAAACCTGCAGCATCCGCCGTCCGAATCATGGTCCCCACATTACCAGGATCTTGAACATCCTCTAAAAATAGAAACTTGCCCTGATGGAGTTCAGGCAGTCCCACTTCTTCTTTTTGAATCACTGCAACAATCCCTTGAGGAGTTTGCGTATCTGCCAAATCCAGCAAAATCTCCTCTGAAACCCAGATAGTTTGAGGAAAAGTCGCTAGCTGATCTCGGTAACTTTCTAGGGCAAAAATCTTCTCAATCGTCACTCCAGCTTGAACAGCTTCTTCGAATAAGTGCCAGCCCTCGATCAAATAAGCAGACTTTCGATATTTTTTTTGATGTAATTTCTTGGCATTTTTTACCACAGAATTGGCTTTTGAGGTTATAATAGTCATAGAAATATTATAACACAATCAAAGGGGTTTGGTATGCAAAAGGTTAGAATGATTGCCCAAGGCAGGGTGCAAGGTGTTGGTTTTCGCTGGGGTGTTTATACTTTAGCTCTTGAAATCGGTGGCATCACTGGTCGTGTCTGGAATAATGACGATGGCACAGTGGAAATTCTTGCTCAGGCAGACTCCTCTGCCACTATGGCAAAATTTATCCAAGAAATCCGAAAAGGTCCGACACCTTTTTCAAAAGTTACCTATCTAGATGTACAAATGAGCAACTTTTCATCCTATTCGGACTTCAAAGTCGCAAATTAGGTCTCTAGAACTATTGTATATTTTACAAAAAAACAGTAGAATAGAAAGGTATAATTTTTAAAGAAGGAATGAAAACATTGAAATCTATTAAACGTTTTGCCCTCTCTGCTATGGGAGTGGCTATGCTACTCGTCTTGACAGGCTGTGTCCAAGTAGACAAAGCAACAGGTAAGCCAATTGGTCCCGTTTGGGATTTCTTGGGTGCTCCGATGGGAGAAGCTATCAAGTACTTCGCTACTGATAAAGGTCTAGGCTTCGGGGTCGCTATCATTATCGTAACCATTATCGTGCGCTTGATTATCTTGCCACTTGGTATCTACCAATCATGGAAAGCAACTCTGCACTCTGAAAAGATGAACGCCCTCAAGCACGTCCTTGAGCCACACCAAACGCGTCTCAAAGAAGCAACGACTCAAGAAGAAAAACTCGAAGCCCAACAAGCTCTCTTTGCCGCTCAAAAAGAGCACGGCATCAGCATGTTTGGTGGTGTAGGATGCTTCCCTATCCTCCTTCAAATGCCTTTCTTCTCAGCTATCTACTTTGCTGCCCAACATACTGAAGGGGTTGCTCAAGCAAGCTACCTAGGCATTCCTCTAGGTTCTCCAAGTATGATTTTGGTTGCCTGCGCAGGTGTCCTTTACTATCTTCAATCGCTCCTTTCACTTCACGGAGTAGAAGACGAAACGCAAAGAGAACAAATCAAGAAAATGGCTTACGTGAGCCCAATCACGATTGTTGTCTTCTCCCTCATTTCACCAGCCAGTGTCACACTTTACTGGGTTGTCGGTGGTTTCATGATGATTCTCCAACAGTTTATCGTCAACTATATCGTTCGTCCAAAACTTCGCAAAAAAGTCCGTGAAGAACTGGCAAAGAACCCACCAAAAGCAAGTACTTTCTCTACACCAAGTGGACGAAAAGACGTTACCCCTGGACAACCAACTGCTATCACAAGCAAGAAAAAACACAAAAATCGCAACGCTGGAAAACAACGTTCGAGATAAAGCTACGTAAATTATCCAATAATTAAAAAACGAATGAATGATAAATAGTTTTCATCAACTAGATATCATCATTCGTTTTTATTATCTACCGTTACATCTTATACTAGTCGAAAAAGTTAAATAGTTTAAAAGCTCACATATAAAAACTATTCAATCATAAATTAACAAGTAAATCACTATGATTTAATACAATTCACAGTTATTAAAACTTCTGCTCCCTCGTCTCTATTTCTAAGCTCAACTCGGCCTTTGTGTAGTTTTGCAACTCTACATACAAAACTTAGTCCAATACCATAATGTTGCTCTTTATACGATCTAGCTTTATCCATACGATAAAAGAGCTTTCCAAAATTAGTTAAAACTTCCTCTGGAAATTCCGAACCATTATTCCATATACCTATTTTCAATTCCTTCCCCTCTTGCTCTACTCTAATTTTAATTTTAGGATTCTGTTTATCAGCGTATTCCAAAGCATTTGTTAAAATATTTTGTATGGCACGAATCAGAAGAGATTGATTTATATAATAGTTTTCAGTTCCTTTCACATTTTGTTCAAAAGAAAACTTCATCTGATTTTTTATCAAAAAAGAGACTTCTTTCTCTAATTCATTGATAAAATCTGAAGAGGAATACTCCGTCCAACCTGTCTCATCATCATAATAGGTTTTAGAATAGTGAATCAATTGATTGAAATAATCTAGTAACTGTTGACTAGCTCTTTCTATATCTGCTAAGCATTCTTGAGATTGGTCGTTTTCAGTTATCGTCTGCAAAAATTCCACATTTCCCCTAATAATGGTTAAGGGAGTTTTTAAATCATGAGAAGCTGCTGAAACCTGAAACATCAAATCTTCCTTCTGCTGTTTCTCATTAACTATTAATTGTCGAATTCTATCTTGCATCACAATAATCCGATTTCCTGTCTCGCGAAATTCTTTAACCGTTAAACTTTCTGTACATTCCTTCTTCAACCACATACTATTTTCATAAATCAAAGTCATTTCATAACTCAGTTTTTTCAACAATTTTCCAATGTGATAACTTATTAGAACAATCAATAAAACACAAATATATATCCATGATGACACATTAAAAAAGATTGATAGAACACCACTATTGTTTAAAGTTTTCCCATCTTCATTTATTTGTATAGATACTGAAGCTAAGGGAATAAGATAGGCCATTAGTAAGCCAAGACTAAACTGCCAAATAATTCTCCAACAGGTTTCTCGAATTAATTGTCTAAAACTTTTGATTCTACCCATTGATATCCTCCACCGTATAAGGTTTTAATTGGATTTAATTGATAAGGTTTCAACTTTTGACGAATTTGATAAATGTACTCTGAAACCGAACGTAAGAGCGCTTCTGAACTTTGTGGATATAGATAATTATAAATTTCCTCAATAGAATATATTTTACTTGGGTTGCTTGCCAAAAGATTCACTATGTCAAATTCCCTCCTTGTCAGAGCAATCTTATCATCGTTTACAAATAGTTCCTTACTATCCGTATATAGTATAAGCTTCCCAATCTTTATTTGATGAACATTTCCTTTAATCCGTTCTTCACGACGTAAGTGCATTTTAACACGTGCTAACAATTCTTGCATACTAAAGGGCTTCATAATATAATCATCAGCACCTGCATTAATTCCAGCTACTAAATCTTCATCCATATCCTTAGCAGTTATAAAACAGATAGGAACAGTTATCTGTTCGCGAATCATCTGACAGATCTCTAAACCACTAACAGGCATCATAATATCTAATAGAATCAAGTCAAAGCCTGTAAAATCACAAAGATCAATCTCTTCTATCTTATTTCGTATGACTACTTCATATTTTTCATATTCTAGTACTTTTTTTATTAGGCGAAGAATAGCGAGATCATCATCTACCACCAAAATTTTATAAGCCATAACTCACCCTCCTAACTATATTATAGCACTAACCAAGAAAAAGACAGGACATCCCCTGTCTTTAGCGTACATTTCTTCCTATAAGTATCAATGTAGCAAATAGAAAAACAATTAATAACCAAACTATTTGTATCCCTAAGCCTTGCCACACTGGATAATAAAGCGACAAGGGATGGGTATAAAAACAATTCATACTAGCTAGTAATGGTAAATTTCTAAAAAAAGAACTGAATTGTAGTAACATTTGTCCCAACCCCAATAAAAGGGATAAACTGATTCCCAAAATTAAGATAAAAGACTGGGAAATAAATACAAAAATACCACTTAAAAGAGAGAAGGTTAGAATAGAAATACATGCTGGAAATAGGATTGTCAGAACATGTTTAATATTACTCAAAAGATTGATATTGTAGTATCCTTGGGCGATTAGTATACATAATGATATTACAGCGACCAATAATACAATTTCCACACATAATACAATAGCTAGTTTACAGATTATAAATTTCAAACGATTTGGACATGTAAGAAAACTGGTACGAAGGCTAGAACCTGTAAATTCCTGACCTATAAATAGAACCGCTAGACTAACGAAACCTGCCTGTCCTAAATAGAGACTTTGCAGTAGCTGTTCCAAAACAAACTGTAGAGTCAACTGGTCTGGCTTACTATTTAAAAAAACAACCATCGCCGGAATACACAGTAATAGAGCACCTATAATCAACCAGTGCCAAGGATTCATAATAAACTTGAGATACTCACTTTTAAGTTGTTCTTTCAACTTATTCACCTCCTCCAATATCTGACTTGAGTAAGCGGTAAATTGCTAAAGCCAAGAATGAGAAGTTCCAACAAAGTAAAAATAAAATATGTTGTAAACTATTATGTTCTAAAATTTGAGGAGATGTAGCAATCAATCCTTGCCCCAATGCAACTGGAAGAAATTTTGCAGCCGATATATAGTTTGCTAAGAATGTTCCTAAATTGTAGACTTGAGGAAGCAAAAATAATAGAGGAACAATGGCTGTTTTAAATGTCAAAGCCATAATATAGGCCAGCAGTCCCAACAAAGTCCAAGCTATACTGGCTAAAAATATATAGAACCAAACTGTTCCATTTAGTAAAAAAAGCAATAAGCCATCTTGTCCTAAAACATAATGTGTCATGTTAATTGTCAAGAATATTGATAGAAAGGAAATGATAAAAGAAAATATAAGCCAAACTAATGTTTTTGAAACTAGGAAAGTACTTCGATTTGTAACAGAGAGGAGGCTTGTACGAATAGCCAAGCCTTTGTATTCCTCGGCTCCGTAAATTGAGCCTAGGATAATCATAATAAAAACACCAAATAAAGTGACATCAAAACCTAAAAATTCAATAGGAGGTAAGGCCTCTGCTAAATCTGGATTTGTCTCTGGTGTAGCATGGATACCAACTGAAACAATTTGAGAAGCACCAATATTTGCTAAAAACGTTTGAAATACCAGTATCAAGAATAGTACAACATGAGTAGCTCTATTATAAAGTAATTTCAATATTTCAGAATGAAGAGAGTAAATAAGTGCCATGTCACTTCCCTCCCTCTGTTAAACTAAAGAAGACTTCCTCTAGTGAAGAAAGATTTTTCATCACTTCTTGTAAAGTCCCTTTTATAAGAACTTTTCCTTTATTTATGATAACTACATCATCTGTTACTGCTTCCACTTCCGATAATATATGAGATGACAGTAAGACGGTCTTCCCTTCTTGAGCTTGTTTTTTTATAAACTCTCTAAACCACCGAATTCCTCTTGGATCCAACCCATTAGTCGGTTCATCCAATATCAGATATTGAGGATTTCCTAATAGAGCTGTTGCAATTCCCAAGCGTTGTCCTTCTCCTAATGATAATTTCCCAATTTTAGATTTTTTCTTATGACTAATATCCACCATATCCAAGACTTGTTCAATTCGCTGACTGGATATCCCATTACTAGCAGCAACAATTTTCAAATGTTGATAAACAGTCCGATCATCAGGAGCTCCTACACTGTCAAATGAAGCTCCTACAGTCTTTAGAGGAAATTTTAATTCCTTATAAGTTTGATCTCCAATTTTGGTAAGACCAGATGTTGCTTTGTCTAATCCTAATAAAATACGTAAGGTTGAACTTTTACCAGCTCCATTTGGACCCAGGAAAGCAGTCACTTTACCTGCTTTTGCTTCAAAAGAAATATCTTTTAAAATTTGAGTTTGGCCATACGACTTACATAAATTTTTAATGGTAATACTTTGTTCCATAGATGTTCTCCTATTCTATTTAATATTTCTAAAAGTAACTATATCTTATACACTCATTTTCGGATTTTTTTCAGAATTTAGAGAGTAAAAAAGATTTAATACTCAATGAAAATCAAAGAGCAAACTAGGAAGCTAGCCGCAGGCTGCTCAAAACACGGTTTTGAGGTTGTAGATAAGACTGACGAAGTCAGTCACATATATACGACAAAGCGACGCTGACGTGGTTTGAAGAGATTTTCGAAGAGTATAAAATTTTGTTTCATTTAATTATCTATATTTGTGTAAATTTAAAAGCCCGATGTTTCCATCAGGCTTCTTTTTTATCCATGTACACGTTTCATATAGTCTTGGTAACTTTCGGTATCCATGAGCTTTTTAGCGTTCTTGACGCGATCTGCTGTTGGTGGTTTAACCCCTTCGAGGGAATATGGAATTCCCAGTTCACGCCACTTGAACTCACCCATGGTGTGATAAGGTAGAATTTCAAACTTATCAACATTTTTGAGGGTCTTGACGAACTTACCAAGTTCAATCAAGTCATCATCTCTATCTGTCAATCCTGGAACTAGCACGTGGCGAATCCAGACAGGTTTTCCAATATCTGATAGATACTGGGCACAGGCCAAGATATTTTTATTGGTTTGGCTAGTGACAATCTTGTGCTGTTCTTCGTTGATTTCCTTGATATCCAAGAGGACCAAGTCAGTGACAGCCATGAGTTTGTTAAACTTCTCAAGGTAACGTGGTTTATTACGGAAAGGAAGGGCACAGGTATCCAAGGTACAGTGGATTCCGTGTTCTTTGGCCTTGGTAAAAAGGGCAATCAAGAAATCAATCTGCAAGAGGGCTTCTCCTCCACTGACTGTAATCCCACCCTTATTTCCCCAGAAACCACGGTAGCGCAAGGCTTCTGTCAAGACATCATCTACCGTCCGTTCACGTGATTTATTGGACTCCATAGCCCAAGTGTCAGGGTTGTGGCAATACTGGCAACGCATGTGACAGCCCTGCAAAAAGACAATAAAGCGAATACCAGGCCCATCTACTGACCCAAAGCTTTCTGTCGAATGCACCATTCCTGTCACTTGTCCATAATCAATTGTTTCTTCAGACATATCGTTACCTTCCTTGAAAACGTTTTATAGTTTTATTATATCACGACTTGAAGGAAAAACAAGATTTTTGCCTATTTTTTAGAAAACAATCTGTTTTTCAATTTCATTTTCAATTACTTATCATTTTATTCTTCAAAATCAAAGCCATACAAGGTTGCAAAGTAGTCCTCAGGGCGCTCTGCACGGCGGATTTGACGGGTCTTACCTTCTTCGGTATAGAGGATTTCCGCAGAACGAAGTTTGGCGTTGTACTGGTAGCCCATTGAAAAACCGTGGGCACCTGTATCATGAATGACCAGCAAATCACCGATTTCTGTATGAGGCAGTTCGCGATTCACTGCAAATTTATCATTGTTTTCACAGAGTGAACCAACCACATCTACCACTTCAGCTGGTCCATCTGGATGTGTCATGTTAGTAATATGATGGTAGGCTCCATACATAGCTGGACGCATGAGGTTGACTGCTGATGCATCCACACCTAGATAGGTACGGTAGGTTTCCTTCTTATGAGTGACTCTTGTGACCAAAGCACCGTGAGGTGCCAACATAAAACGACCCAATTCGGTGAAAATCTTAACCTGACCAAGACCTGCTGGCGTAAGGACCTCTTCATACACCTTACGAACTCCCTCACCAATCAAGGCAATATCATTTGGCTCCTGGTCTGGACGATAGTTGACACCAATACCGCCAGAAAGATTGATAAAGTCTAGCGAAATGCCCAACTTTTCCTTGATTTCAACAGCCAATTCAAAAAGCTGACGAGCCAACTCTGGGTAATAGAGATGGGTGACGGTATTGGACGCTAGGAAGGAGTGAATCCCAAAAGTCTTGGCTCCTTTTTCCTTCAAGATGGCAAAAGCTTCAAAGAGCTGGTCCTTGGTCATACCAAACTTGGCTTCTCCAGGATTGTCCATAATATCTGTTCCCAGTTCAAAAACGCCTCCAGGATTGTAACGACAAGAGATAATTTCTGGAATGCCTGCTGCACGCTCTAGATGTTCAATATCTTCAAAGGCATCCAAGTTAATGGTCGCACCCAATTCACGTGCATAGGCGTATTCCTTGTCTGGCGTATTGTTTGAAGAGAACATGATCTCAGAACCAGGGAAATTCAGTTTATGACTCATCAAAAGCTCCACATAACTAGAGCAGTCCACACCGCAACCTTCCTCTTGGAGAATTTTCAAAATAGCTGGAGTTGGAGTAGCCTTAACTGCAAAATATTCCTTAAAGCCCTTGTTCCACGAAAATGCTTGGTTGACGGCTCTTGCCTTTTCACGAATTCCCTTCTCATCATACAAGTGAAAGGGAGTCGGGAACTCGGCAACAATCTTTTCTAAGTCTTCTTTATTGATAAATGGTGTTTTCATAAGTTTCCTTCTATTCTATTTGCAAAGAAAGGCTGGGACAATCGTTCCAACCTTTAGTTCTATCTCTTATTTATCTTCGTCAAAGATATTGCCAACCTCAACATCGATGGTTTGGTTCTTGACATCAATATTGGTTACCTTCAAGAGTGACTTGTAGTCAAACTGCTTTTCACGTTCTTCTTGGGCATTATCCGCAAAGACTGCTACACCAGCCAATTCCGAATCAAACTCACGCAAGAGACTAATCATCCCATTGACAGTTCCGCCGCCTTTCAAGAAGTCATCCACAATCAAGACACGGCTGCCTGCCTTGAGACTGCGTTTTGAAAGAAACATTTTCTCAATGCGATCTCCACTTGAACCGGATACATAGTTGACGCTGACAGTTGAACCTTCGGTAATTTTCAGGTCACGGCGCACAATAACAAAGGGAACATTGAGGACATTGGCAACTGCATTTGCAAGTGGAACACCCTTAGTAGCTACTGTCATAACCGCATCAATTTTTTGGTCCATAAAGCTCTTGGCAATAATGCGACCAATATTTTTCAAGATAGCTGGTGTACTAAGCAAATCAGACAGGTAGATATAGCCACCTGGCAAGATACGGTCACTTTCTGACAACTTAGCACGCAAGTCCTCAACCATTTCCTTGGCATCATGGCTTGAGATTGATGGTGTGAAAATGACACCACCACCAGCACCAGTTACTGTCTGGATATGACCGATTTCAATTTCCTCAAAGGCTCGTTTGATAATGACGATATCCTCTGAGATGGATGATTTAGCAGATTCATACTTTTCAGCAAAAGTATTGAGACTAGTTAGTTTATAAGGATTATTAATCAAATAGTTGGAAATGACAACCATTCGATCACTTCTTCTTAATTTCATTTCTATTTCCCATTTCATTTAATTTTGATATTTTATCTATTATACCATATTCACATAAAAAAACGAACATTCTTATCCTAAAAAATGCTCATTTTTCTTAAATTGTTAATCTAAATCTGGTTTATAGAAGGAACGATTGTCCATAGCGAAGATTTTATTGGTCATCTCTCCTTTATCTACCAAAGCAAGAGCTGTTGACATCATCATCATGCTAGCATCCAGATTGTCAATCATATGGATAATCTCTGCTTCCATAATGCGTGGACGGACTGGACTTCCATACTCAAGTAAGCCATGGTGACTAAGGATTACGTGACGAAGCAGAACGACTTCTTCCTTGGTATCATCGATGCCGAGTTCCATCACTGTCTTGGTAATTTCACTATCAATCAGAGCGATATGCCCAAGGAGATTGCCTCTAACTGTGTATTCGGTCTGGTCTGGTCCCGTCAACTCGATGACTTTAGCTAAGTCATGCAGCATAATCCCTGCATAGAGCAGGCTCTTATTGAGCTGAGGATAGACTTCGCTAATAGCATCCGCCAAACGCACCATGGTCGCCGTATGATAAGCCAAACCCGTTTCAAAGGCATGGTGATTAGTCTTGGCAGCTGGATAGGAGTAAAATTCCTTATCATACTTGGTGTAGAGCTTTCGAACAATCCGTTGCCAAACAGGATTTTCAATTTTAAAAATCATTTGCGACATGTAGTCACGGATTTCCCTGACATCAACTGGCGACTTGACCTTGAAATCAGCTGAATCATTGGGTTCACCAGGCTGAGGCAAGCGGAGGGTAATTTGATTGACTTGAGGGGTGTTGTTATAAACTTCTCGGCGTCCTTTCATGTGGACAACCTTACCTGCGGTAAAGGCCTCAACGTTATGAGGTTGAGCATCCCAGAGTTTCCCTTCAATCTCGCCACTATCATCTTGGAAGGTAAAGGCTAGGTAGTTTTTCCCAGCGCGAGTTTGTCTAAGGTCAGCTGACTTGATTAGGTAAAAGCCTTCAAACAGCTCATCTTTTTTCATGTGACTAATCTTCATATTCTTCCTCATTTTCTTGGAAATGGAGTAGATCAAGCGCAGGCTCACCTTCTGACAACTCAATGTGACGGAGCGTCCGCTCGATAGCTGTGGTGCGACGGTTTAATAATTCATCAATATTGCCAGAGGCATGTTGGAGATGTTTTTGTGCCTTGACCAGAATACCACCAAACTTGCCAAACTCGGTTTTGACACTGGCAAGCGTCTTGCTGATATGGTCGGCACTCTTTTGGATATTAAGGGTTTTGAAACCAACTGATAGGGAATTGAGAAGAGCTGATAGGGTACTTGGACCTGCGACAATAATCTGCTCCTCCCGTCTCAAATCATCAAAGAAGACCGGATTGCGGACGATTTCTGAGTAGAGACCTTCTGTCGGAACAAACAAAACTCCAAAATTGGTCGTCCGAGGTGGTGCTATGTACTTGCTCTTAATATCCTTGGCAAAGCGTTTGACGCTGGCTAGGAGTGACTTGCGACAGCGTTCGATCTCGTCCTTGTCACCAGCTTCATAGGCTTCTTCTAAGCGGTAATAATCTGCCAGTGGAAACTTGGAGTCAATCGGTAAGTAGACATATTCCAGGTCACCCTGTCCAGGCAACTTGATGGCATACTCCACTCGTTCACTAGAGTTTTCAACCGTTGCGTATTCTCGTTCATACTGGGCAGGGGTCATGATGTCCTCAATAATTTGCCCCAATTGCAATTCTCCCAGAATCCCTCGCGTCTTGGTTCCAGAGAGAACCTTGTTGAGGGCGCCGACATCGCGGGCAACTATCTGCATTTCTCCAAGACCACGATTGACAGACTCCAATTGTTTGGAAACTGTCTCAAAGGAGGCCTGCAAGCGTGTCTGTAAGGTTTTTTCTAGTTTTTCCTCGACTGTTTGGCGCATTTGTTCCAAGCGTTGCTCATTTGATTCCTGCAAGGCTTGGAGACGTTGGTCAGTCTTGTCTCTGGTTTGGAGGAGATTATCTGTCATTTCTTGACGAACTTGAGTTAAGCCTTGGTGCAATTCCATTCGAACTTCTTGCAAACGGTCGCTGACAGCTACTTCCAAGTCTTTTTGATCCAACTGGCTGGCTTGTCTGGCTTGTTCAAAACGGTAATCCAACTGGTCTGATAGATGATCTGCCTGATCCTCCAAGCTCTTACTTAGATGTTTTTCCTGTTTATCCTGCCTTTGCCAAATCAGAAAGATACCAGCTAGGTTGGCAATTAATAATAGAACTAATAAACTTTCCATCCTACCTCCTGTCCTTACTATGTAGCACGACCACATAGCCATCTGGGCAAGTCACCGACACTTCCCTATCTATATATTCGTTAGAAGCGTACACTTTTTTAAAGAAAAAATTTTCCTCTGTCAACTCATACTTAGCACCGAGAATGGTCAGCTGGCTATCTCGAACTGGCATAAAGGCAAGATAGTCATAGTCCGAGCGAGGTTCTAGCTGACTGGTCCCTTCTGGACAATAGGCAATTAAATTTTGCCCATCCTCAATTTCTATCTGGCGCATATAAGGCGCCAACTTGGGATTGCTAGGCAAAAAGACATTGGCCAGCATATGATCAATACGGCCACCCAAAGCACCAAAAATAGTAACCTCAGCCTGAGGATTTTGCTCAAAGATGGTTAAGAGAGCCAATTCCAAATCTGTATCATCTTTTTCTGGTTGGGCTTGGACAAAATACTGGGCACGTTTTTGAATCACCTGTCGCTCTTCTTCCGTCACAGAATCAAAATCTCCGACTGCTAGAGTAAGAGGCAAATCTTCTTCCAAGACCCAGAGAGAACCTCGATCCACACCGACAAATCTATCAAAGTCCGTCCGATAATGACCACGATCTCCACCTGCAAAAACGGCAACCCTAGTCCAGTTGTTTTCTGAGAGTTTGTACTCGCTCATTGACATCTCCCTTAAAGACATAGGAACCTGCTACAAAAACGGTCGCACCAGCTTCTTTGGCTTGAGCAATGGTTTGATCATCGATCCCGCCATCGACTTCGATTTCAAAGTTCAAGCCTTTTTCATCACGAAGGGCAACCAACTCACGGACCTTATCCATGGTTTCAGGCAAAAAGGCTTGCCCACCAAAGCCTGGGTTAACTGTCATGACTAAAACTTGGTCAACTAGATGAAGGACGTGCTTGATGGCTTCAACAGGCGTACCAGGATTGATGACAACTGATGGTTTGACACCGAGTGAACGAATTTTTTGGA
The DNA here is from genome assembly GCF_024295435.1 of Streptococcus sp. CF7_Ac1-8. Classification (GTDB taxonomy): domain Bacteria; phylum Bacillota; class Bacilli; order Lactobacillales; family Streptococcaceae; genus Streptococcus; species Streptococcus mitis_AP. The sequence continues at coordinate 21,547 of NZ_JANCPI010000014.1, forward strand.
GGGCACCATGAATATGAGGCGTTGCTTCCACATGGATACTGATGATATCCGCACCTGCACGCGCAAAGTCTTCTAAATGATGCTCTGGATTAGCTACCATCAAGTGGCAGTCAAAGACCATCTTGCTATGAGGTCGAAGAGCTTCGACCACACCTGCACCAAAACTGATTTGTGGTACAAAGTGACCATCCATGATATCGATATGGGCATATTCTGCACCAGTTGCTTCTAGACGTTTGATTTCACGTTCAAAGTTGGCATAATCTGCTGCCAGAATTGACGGAGCAATCTTGTATTGAGACATAGGTTTCTCCTTATTTTGGAATTTTTTTGCTGACTTTTTTATAAGTTTCTCTGCGATTTTCAATCTCACTGAGGAATTGCAGGTAGTTGTCAAAACGGAAGGTGGCAATGATGCCCTCTTCTACTGCTGGTTTCACTGCACAAGATGGTTCATGAGTATGCGTACAAGTACGGAACTTACAGTCGCGACTGACACTAGCAATCTCCGGAAAGGCCTGGTTTAGCTCTTCAGCACTTGATACTTCATAATCTAGCGACGAAAAACCTGGTGTATCTGCGATTTTGCCACCATTGAGATTGTAAAAACTAACAGCTCGAGTAGTATGGCGACCACGGCCTAGACTATCAGAGATTTCTCCCGTCTCTAGATTGAGGTCAGGTGCAATTTTATTAAGTAGGGTTGACTTCCCAACACCTGTCTGCCCCATAAAGACTGTCACTTTGGCTGTCAACAAGGGTAAGAGTTCCTCTTTACTAGTCACAAAATCGTAACCAATAGCACGATAAGTCTTCTCGTAAAAATCCAGTTCTCCCCCATCTTCCAGTAAGTCCATCTTGGAAATATAGACGATAGGATGAATGACCTTATGCTCTAAAAGAACCAAGAAACGATCCAGCAAGTTGCTATTAAAGTCAGGTTCTTTAACGGACATAATGACAACGGCTTGGTCAATATTGACAATAGGCGGACGGACCAGACTGTTTTTCCGTTCATGAATCTTGAGGATATAGCCTTCTGAATTTTCCTCGGCAGAAAAATCTACCCAGTCTCCAACGTAAGGAGTATGGCCTTTTTTACGGAAATTTCCACGCGCGCGTGTTTGATAGACCTGGCCATCACTCTCTACATAATAGAACCCAGCCAAGGCTTTAATGATTTGTCCCTGCATTTTAAAGTCCTTGTCCTTTAAGTGCATCTGCTAGGCTGGCAAATTCTGCCAAGCTGAGAGCTTCCCCACGCACACTTGGTGACAAGCCTGCTTGGTCCAAAGCCTTGGTCAGCTTGTCCTTGACCTCTTCAGTCTTGCCAAAGTAACCTGTCAGGTTATTCCATAAAGTCTTGCGTCGATGAGTGAAACTAGCCTTAGAAACCTTAAAGAAGAAGTTCTCGTCTTCCACTGCTACGGCTGGTTCTGGACGACGCACCATTTTCAAAATAGCAGAGTCCACGTTTGGCGCTGGCACAAAGACCGTACGAGGCACGATGAAAGCAACCTTGGCAGTCATGTAATACTGCACCGCAATCGACAAGCTACCGTAAGCCTTGGTATTCGGCTGGGCTGAAATGCGGTCTGCCACTTCTTTCTGCATCATAACAACAAACTCACTAAAAGGAATCCCACTCTCGATTAAGTGCATGAGAATAGGCGTCGTGATGTAGTAAGGTAAATTAGCCACTACCTTGATTGGCAGGTCAGGATTTTTGAAATTCTGGATATGTTGCGCCAAATCAACCTTGAGAATGTCCTCGTTGACTACGGTAACATTGTCAAAATCACGCAAGGTATCTGCCAAAATCGGTACCAAACGATGGTCAATTTCAAAGGCCATGACCTCTGCTGCACGCTCAGCCAGAAACTCGGTCAAGGCACCAATCCCTGGCCCGATTTCGATGACATTAACCTGGTCATCAATCTCAGCCGTATCCACGATTTTTTGAAGAATATTGGTATCCGTCAAAAAATTTTGCCCGAAGGACTTTTTAAAGGTAAAACCGTGACGCTCCAGCACTGCCTTGGTCACGCTGTAATCTGCAATTCTCATTTATTCTCTTTTCTAATATGAACGACGATATATCCAAACAAAATCATTTCCTCTAGAACCCTGATGAATCAGGTCTTTTAAATAAACATTTGGATTCGTCAATTCTTTTGTTTCTGTATTATAACTTGTTATTGTCTTTCCACCATGTCGTAGAAGCCATTCCGTATCCAATCTAGGCAGATATCTGTCCTTTTGAAGAAAACTACAAAACTCCTCAACTGTCATATCCTCCGGGACATCAAGATCCATCTGATGAGAGAAAACATCATCACCCATACAGACAGAATCTCTATCAACTCGTATTTTCATTTCACTCTTTCCTTGTAAACATCTATTTAAATATTATCAAAGTGAATCCCCTGACATAAATCTACTTACTACTATTGTAACACATTCCCCTTACATTTGGGGTCTGCTTAGCTGTTCTCATAAGATTTCATAGCTTCTTCCACTTCTGCCAAGGTAACCCCAAACAACTCTAGGCGTTTGAGGAGTTGCTTGCCGTTGGAATAGCCAATTCGGAGAGCCTCTCCTAGATATTCTCGTCGCTTACGGCTGTCTGCCCCTGCTAGAAAACCAAGGCGAATCAAGTCGCTACGACTGATATCAAACTGACTCTCATGTTCAAATTGTTCTGTAATCTGAGCTAGAGCCATTTTCAGGTCTTCATAGCTGGCATGCTCAATTCCCAGAGAACGGCCCTTGGTCTTGGACTTGGGAACAGCTTCATCTCGTTTGAGGAAGGCATGCTGAACTGTTGGAATAGCCGTCATAATCATGCGACGAATCCGCTCCCCATTAAAATCTGGGTCTGTAAAGACAATGACTCCATGAAGCTCATGTAGGCGCTGAATACGTGCAATATCTTGCTCATTGATGGCAGAACCTCGTGTCTCATAGGTCTCTACATCGAAATAGCGTTTGAGATTGGCCGTATCATCGCGCCCTTCGACCACGATAACTTGGGAAATTTTTTCTTTCATTACTTGCTGTCCAATCCAAAAATTCGTTCTGCATTTGCAGTTGTTATCGCCGCTAGCTCTTCTGTCGTCATACCACGTAAGTCGGCGATAAAGTCCACTACATAGCGAGTGTAGGCTGTTTTATTTTCACGACCACGTTTAGGAACAGGAGCCAAGTAAGGCGCATCCGTCTCCACCAAAATCTTGTCCAAAGGAAGTTCTCTAGCCGCCTCTTGGATGTCGGTGGCCTTCTTAAAAGTCACCACTCCTGAGAAGGAAATAGTCATGCCAAGCGCGACAAACTTCTCTGCCCACTCAAGAGTCCCTGAAAATGAGTGCATAATCCCACCACGAGGACCAACGCCCTCACTTTTGATAATCTCATAGGTATCTTCCAGCGCATCACGAGTATGGACAACAAAAGGTAAATCCAAGTCCTTAGATAACTGAATCTGACGGCGAAAAACCTGCTCCTGCACCTCTTTTGGCGCTGTCATCCAATGGTAGTCCAAACCAATCTCACCTAAAGCAACAACCTTGGGATGCTTGAGCTTATCAAGCAAGTAGGCTTCAATCTCCTCCGTGTAAGTCCCTGCTTCTGTCGGATGCCAACCAATAGTCGCATAGAGCTGGTCATACTCATCTACCAACTCCAAGGCACGCTCAATCGTCGGTTTATCAAAACCAACAATATTCATCTGTGTCACACCCATCTCAGCAGCTAAGGCGATTTCTTCTGCCTCATGACCTGCAAATTCTTCTACATTCAAGTGTGTATGTGTATCAAAAATCATCTCTTCTAACCTCGTTTTCTATCTTCTATTATACCAAAAAACTGCCCTCTCTCCTCATCTGTACAAAATATTCTAAAATCCATCGTCGTCTCTTGACGCTATTTTCCCAAAGCAGTATAATAGCACTTATTGAAATTTTCAGAAAAGGAAAATACAATGTTTACAAAATTAAAACAGACCTTTATCGGTCGTCCTCTTAAGTCCTTAACAGAAGGCGAGGGAGGTCTGCTGGGAAAAATGCAGGCCTTGGCCATGTTGTCAAGCGACGCTCTATCTTCCATTGCCTATGGGCCTGAGCAAGTAGTCCTCGTCTTGGCTAGTCTCTCTCCTCTTGCGATATGGTGGAGTCTTCCTATCGGCCTCTTTGTCCTCCTACTCCTAGCTAGCCTGACCGTCTCCTACCGTCAAATCATCCATGCCTACCCTCAAGGAGGAGGGGCCTATATGGTTACTCGAGAAAATCTATCTCCCGAACTTGGCTTAATTGCTGGAGGTAGTCTGCTGGTTGACTACATGCTGACTGTGGCGGTATCGGTGTCATCTGGAGCCGATGCTATCACAGCAGCTCTCCCTGCTCTCCACCCTTACAACCTCCACATTTCCATTTTTCTAGTTTGCTTGCTTATGCTCTTGAATTTACGGGGCTTAAAAGAATCTGCCAGTTCACTGATGATTCCTGTCTATCTCTTTATCATCAGTACTGTCTTTCTCTTGCTCTACGGAATCTTTCAACTAATGACAGGGTCTCTCAGCTATCAGGCAACTTCACCTATTGGGCATGCTGCTCCGAGCCTGTCTATCGTTCTCATTCTAAGAGCCTTTACCAGCGGCTCTGCCTCTCTGACAGGAGTTGAAGCTATTTCAAATGCCGTTCCCTTTTTCAAGGCTCCGAAAGAAAAGAATGCCGCTCAGACCTTGACCATCATGGCCTTGATTTTAGGTTTTCTTTTTGCAGGCATTACCTTCCTAAACTACTGGATGGGGATTATGCCTCAACACGGAGAAACTATTCTTTCACAGATGGCTCAAGGCATCCTTGGTAATTCCTTCTTAGGTCACCTTGGCTATTATATCTTCCAATTCTCCACAGCCTTGATTTTGGCCGTAGCTGCAAATACTGGCTTTTCGGCCTTCCCTATGCTAGCTTACAATATGGCTAAAAACAAATACATGCCCCATCTCTTTATGGAAAAAGGAGACCGCCTAGGCTACTCTAATGGAATTTTAACTCTGGCTTTTGGGGCTATGATTCTTCTTCTCATTTTTAATGGCAATACCGAACGTTTGATTCCCCTTTATACTATCGGGGTCTTCGTTCCCTTTGCCCTTTCTCAGACTGGGATGATTCGCCATTGGAAAAAAGAAAAAGGGGCAAATTTCTTAAAACCTGCCCTTGCCAATATCCTTGGAGCTATCATTTGCTACGCTATCGTGCTAATCCTGCTCTTTTTCCGTCTCAGTGATATCTGGCCTTTCTTCCCGATTATTCTCGTACTCACCCTACTTTTCTTGGCCATTCACAGTCATTACCAAAAAGTTGCCCAACAACTACGACTCTATGAAGGAATCGAAAAACGTACTTACGACGGCAATCTGGTTCTGGTCCTCGTAGGAAATGTCACCCGAGTCAGCGTTGGAGCCATTAACTACGCCCAAAGTATCGGTGACGAAGTCTTAGCCATGCACATTTCTACTAAGGAAACAGCAGAGAAAGACCAAGAAATTCTCCAAGAATTTGCCGATTACTTCCCAACCATTACTCTGAAAAATATCAAGACCAGCTACCGCGATATCATCACGCCTACTGTCAAGTATGTCAAACGGATATCCGAGGAAGCCCAGAAAAAGAACTATACAGTCACTGTTCTGGTACCCCAGTTTATCCCTAATAAACCTTGGCAAAATATCCTGCACAATCAGATGAGTCTCAAACTCAAATACGCCCTTCGTTGGCACCAAGACGTCGTTGTCGCTAGCTACTCATATCACTTAAAAGAATAAAGAAAAGGCCCTACCAGAACCAATAAGCGTCTGGTAAGGCCTTTTTCTGAATCCTATCACTATGCTTAACTGCAAAGCATGACTAGGAATATTATTGAATGTGGTTAGCTAAATCTTCCTGAGCTTTTTTATTTGACTCAGCTTTTTCTTTTAGCCATTTTTCGTAGAGTTCTTGGTACTGTTTAACAGTTACTGGCTCTTTTTGTAATTCAACATATTTGTAGTTATCCGCATTTCCTTTATGACCAACGAATGAGAATGGTCCTGTAAACGGTACAGTCTTACGGAAGATTGGGTTAGCTCCACCACTTTGAACTGGTAGGAACAAGGCGCTATCTGTCAACCAAGCTTGGGCTTCAGCATATTTTTCATAGCGAGCTTGAGTATCTGTGATTTCTGCGTCTGCCTGATCCAAGAGTTTCTTGTAGTCAGCAAGACCAATCTTGTCCTTAACTTCCTTGTCTTTTCCTTCAGACAAGCCCATGTTTTTCAACTGAGAACCTGTATCTGGATTAAGGATATCTAGGTAAGTTTTAGGATCTGAGTAATCTCCACCCCATCCTGAAATGTCGATGTCATAGTCTTTTTGTTCTGCTGTATCTGCAAAGTAGGTTGCTTGGTCTTTTTCATCTGGAGAAAGTTGGATAACATCGATGACCACATTCTCCTTACCAAGGGTTTCTTCCACTGTTTGTTTGAAAGAGCCGGCCTGTTGTACATCTAACTTAGCAGTCTGGTCAACTGGCATATCCAAATGAATTGGGAAAGTTACTCCCTGAGCTTGAAGACTTTCTTTGGCCTTCGCAAACTTCTCTTTGGCCTTTTCAGGATTCAAGAAGGCTTGTTTACCATCGTTTAGGTCGATATTTGCCCAATCTTTACCGTAGTTGACAATTTTCTCATTGACAATATCACCGAAGTTCTTATCACCAACTTGGACAAAGTTACTTGGTGTAACCGTGTTACGCAAGATACGGTCTGCTCCATCTTCACCATTTGTCTGTGCTGCATAGGCATGACGGTCAAAGGCAAAGTTGATAGCTTGACGGAAATCTTTATTCTGCATAGCTGCGCGTGAATCTGTCTTTTCCTTATCAGACTGTTTCATCGTCTGCTTATAGCTTTGACGATTAACGTTGAAAAGATAGTAGAAAGTAACTGAGTTTTGTGGTGTATAGGTAATCTTGTCCTCATTTCCCTTCTTAAGCTCAGCAAATACTGAACTTGTTGGGAAAATACGACCATCTGTATAGTTACCATCCAAGAATCCTCTTGCAATACTGTCTTGGTCAGAACCGTCAAAGAAAGAGAGTTTCACTTTCTCGATTTTGACATTGTCCTTATCCCAGTAGTTAGGGTTTTTATCAAACTCAATCAAAGATTTTGATGTGAAGGACTTAAACAAGTAAGGACCATTTGACAAGATACTTGATGGTGTCACACTTCCAAAGTCATCTCCCTTAGACTTCAAGAAAGCTTCATTTACAGGACTAAGAATACTTGCTGTTGTTTTAGAGTTCCAATAACTCTCAGGTTGGTTGAGAGTGTATTGTAGCGTGTAATCATCCACCGCCTTAACACCAACAGTTGCAAAATCAGATGATTTCCCTTCAACATAGTCTGCTAGTCCCTTGATAGAGTCTTGTACCAAGTACAAGTTTTCAGCCTTTTTATCAGCCGCATACTTGAGACCAGTCACAAAGTCATGAGCTGTTACATCCGCATACTCTTCTCCTTCAGAAGTATACCATTTAGCTCCCTGACGGATTTTATAAGTGTAAGTCAAACCATCTTTTGACACTGTCCATGACTCAGCCATAGACGGGATGAGATTGCCATACTGGTCATTTTCTAACAAACCATCAATCAAGTTGGTTGTGATACTAGATGTAGAATCTCGTGTAGAGGTAATATAATCCAAGGTATCTGGGTTATTGACAAAGATATAAGAGTAAGTCTTGTCTGCATTACTTGATTGGGAAGACCCACATGCCGCTAGAGCTAGACCTGCTGTCAAAGCCATAGCTCCAAAAAGCATAACTTTTGATTTCTTCATGATTATTCTCCATTTTTACAGTATGTGAAATATTATACACTATTTGAGCAAAAATATAAAGCCTTTTGAACTTTTTTTACAAAAATAAAAATCAGTAGACTCGAGTTCCTACTGATTTTTGTTATGGTTCGTTTGGATTATGCAGCCAAAACTTTGCGTCCTTTACGACGACGAGCTGCCAATACGCGACGACCGTTTTTAGTTGACATACGGTTACGGAATCCGTGTTTGCGCGCACGACGAAGTTTACTTGGTTGATAAGTACGTTTCACGATGAATACCTCCTCATAGATTTTGTATTCGTTTAGCCGGCTATAAAGTGATCAGTTACTAAACATACTTTACTATTCTATCTGATTCTTTCACTTTTGTCAATAGCTCAAGGCAAATGTTTCCAGCTTTTTCGAATGTAAGCCCTATCTACGATACTGTTTTAAGAATCGAGTCATCTTTTCTTGGATTTGGGCCAGTTCATCAACACGAGGAAGGTAAACGATACGGAAGTGGTCTGGTTCCTGCCAGTTAAAGCCTCGACCATGAACCAAGAGAACCTTTTCCTGCTTCAAGAAATCAAGGACAAACTGCTCATCATCATCGATGCGGTACATATTGCGGTCGATTTTAGGGAAGATATAGAGTCCAGCCTTGGGTTTAACAGCAGATAAACCTGGAATATCTTGAATGGCATTGTAGATGAAGTTTCTTTGCTCGTAAATTCGTCCACCAGGAAGGAGCAATTCATCAACTGATTGGTGACCACCCAAGGAAGTTTGTACGACTTGTTGGGCCAAAACGTTAGAGCAAAGGCGCATATTGGATAGCATATTGAGCCCTTCGATATATCCCTTGACATGAGTCTTAGGTCCAGACAAGACCATCCAACCCACACGGAAACCAGCAATACGGTGGGATTTTGATAGACCATTCATGCTGACACAGAAAACATCTGGTGCCAAACTAGCCACAGGCGTATGCACATGTCCATCCATAACCATGCGGTCATAGATTTCATCCGCAAAGATAATCAAATCGTTTTGACGGGCAATCTCAATAATCTCCAGCAAGAGTTCCTTCGGATAAAGGGCTCCAGTTGGGTTATTTGGATTGATAAGGACGATTGCCTTGGTATTGGAAGTGATTTTTGACTTGATATCGTCAATATCTGGGTACCATTCTGCAGCTTCATCACAGATATAGTGAACGGCATTTCCTCCAGCTAGGCTGACAGCAGCTGTCCATAGAGGATAGTCTGGCATAGGCACCAAGACCTCATCCCCATTGTCCAAAAGTCCCTGCATGGACATGACAATCAGCTCACTGACACCATTTCCAAGGTAAATATCATCAATATCTACGTTAGGAAATTTCTTCAATTGGCAATACTGCATGATAGCCTTACGGGCTGAGAAAATCCCTTTGGAGTCAGAGTAACCTTCACTATCACGCGCATTCATAATCAAGTCATGAATGACCTCGTCTGGCGCTGTAAAGCCAAATTCTGCTGGATTTCCTGTATTCAGACGTAAAATCTTTTCTCCGTTTGCTCGCATTCGCATGGCTTCTTCCAAAACAGGACCACGGATATCATAAGCAACATGCTCTAACTTACTAGACTTGTTATATTCTTTCATCTTGTTTCCTCAATTCATCAGGATAGTAACATTATACCACTAGAAAGAAAATGCGACAAGTTTACTGAAATGTGTTACTAAAATCCTACAGAAGAAAAACCTCACTAAAAGCGAGGTTAAGACAGAGGAGATAGCAGGTGTTTTGCAAAGACAGATCACATACCAAAAGATAAACCTAGAAAAAGCAAGCCTAAAAAGGAGTCATAGAGAAGATTGAACATGAGGAAAAGCCCCCATATCATCAAGTAATCCCAACGCCCACTTCGTTTAGCGACTAGGAATAATACCAAATGGTAGAGTAAATGAAAGACTAAAAAGCCGATAAAACCTGGATAAAGAAGCGGTACCAGACTCTCTAATTGCCAGATCATGATAACTTCTACCAAGACTGAAACTAGGATAATTCCATAATAAAAGGAATTTGATTTTTGAAAAGAGTTTTTCATCATTCTCCCTCCCTTCACTTATTTCCTGCTATCCTTTCTTTTATTTTATCATATATTTATATAGATTTTAAGCGCTAACATTCTTTTGAAAAATACTTTTTTTGCTTTACTTCTATAGTGAAAAGGTTTACAATTATAGTAAGAAAATTTCAGGAGGTTTCATTATGGCACAACGTTACCAAAATATCATGGTCGCAATCGATGGTTCTAAGGAAGCGGACTTGGCTTTTGTCAAGGGAGTTCATTCTGCTCTACGAAACGACGCTAAACTCACCATCGCACATGTCATTGACACACGCGCTCTCCAAAGCGTATCCACCTTTGATGCTGAAGTTTACGAAGAACTCCAAGTAGACGCTGAAAGTCTGATGAAAGAGTACGAAAAACGTGCTAAAGATGCTGGTGTGGCAGATGTTCACATCGTCATTGAAATGGGAAATCCAAAGACCCTACTGGCACGTACTATTCCCGATGCTGAGGAAGTGGACCTCATCCTTGTTGGTGCCACTGGTCTCAACGCCTTTGAACGCCTCTTGGTTGGTTCTTCATCTGAATACATCCTCCGCCATGCTAAGGTCGATTTGCTGGTTGTGAGAGAACAAGAAAAAACCTTATAGTCGCAAAGAAAAGGAGCCCAGAGCTCCTTTTTACTGTTCTTTTCTCTCTTTATGGCGTTCGTAAGCCTTGAGCTGGCGCTGCAGTTCCTTTTTAATAGCAGGTTCTGGAGCATATTTTTCTTCCCAATCATCTGGTTTTAAAATTTTGTGGGTCACTGGATCAAAATGAGCCTTGCCATCTGGGAAAATTTTCCCCATATTGGCCTGATGGACAATATCAAAAATACGTTCTGGGTCCACCCCCATCAAAACAAAACTACCATAGGTAAAGTAAAGCGTGTCAATCAGGGCATCCACTTGCCCCACCAAATCTTCCTGGGCTGGCGTCTTCTTAGCTACTTTATCTGCTGCCTTATCAAGAGCCTGATGAAGTTGCGATAGAGCTTGACCAAAGTCCTCTTCAGAAGGACTGGCCGCTCGAACAAACTCCACCAATTCTTCTATTTTAAAACCAGCCCTGTGGGTTGCACCTTCTAAATCCCAAGCTCGAGGTTCTTCTTGAGTTCGTTCATCCATCATGTGGTGGAAGGTCTTGACCTTATTGAAATGATAGTCACGGCTGACAAAGACTTTTTCTGAAGCCAAAACACCAAAATGTTCCAAGGCCTTGTGAATTCCGTCTTGCTGATTGCTGGTAGTGATATGCTTGGCAACTTCCTTGACACTGCTACTACCATTTCCCATAGCGACCGACATACCCACACCTGCAAGCATTTCTAGGTCGTTATCTGAGTCACCAAAGGCCATCACTTGGTTGAGGTCAAAGCCATATTCTTTCCCAACTCTGCGAATACCTTCCAATTTAGAATTACCTTGATTGATGACATCCGCTGCAAATGGATTACTACGTGTCAATTTCAAGTCTTCAAAATCAGCTGCTGCCTTCTCAGATTCTTCTGGCGTCATCAACATCAAAACTTGGTAGATAGGCTGATTCATTAGATCAAGCAGGTCTTCTTCCTTTTGGGGAACAACCTTGCTGACCATACGATTAAAGGAATGACTCACCGTCCGAGTTAAAACAGAGGGAACGAAGCGACTGATTCGTTGGGAAAACGAACCCAGACCAAAAGACATGATTTTGGAACCCAGCATGGCATCCTTGGTCCCTAGGGCAATCTCCTTGCCCTCTTTTTTAGCATACGTAATGAGCTGGCGCAAATGTAACTTGGAAATTGGGCTCGTGAACAAGACTCTGTCTTTAGTAAAGATATACTGGCCATTATAGGTTACCGCAAAATCCAGATTCAAATCGTCCATCAATTCCTTAACAAAAAAAGGTCCTCGCCCTGTCGCTACACCAACTAGCACCCCTTGTTCTTTGACAATTTTAATCGCGTCCTTAGTGGATTTCAAAACACTCTTGCGATCGTTGACCAAGGTTCCATCGATATCAAAAAAAACAGCTTTGACTTCCATCCTATCCCAATCTCCCCTTTTGTGATACAATGATTATACCACATTTCAGAAAGAGTGAGTAAATCATGCCTAAGAAAATCCTTGTTTTACATACAGGTGGGACTATTTCCATGCAGGCCGATGCTTCTGGCGCTGTTGTGACTAGTTCAGATAATCCCATGAACCACGTGTCCAACCCACTTGAAGGAATCCAAGTCCACGCCTTGGACTTTTTTAACCTGCCAAGCCCTCATATCAAACCCAATCATATGCTAGCCCTCTACCAAAAAATTAAAGAGGAAGCTGCTAACTACGATGGAGTGGTGATCACACATGGGACCGATACTTTAGAGGAAACAGCCTATTTCCTTGACACCATGGAAGTTCCCCACATGCCAATTGTTCTAACAGGAGCCATGCGCAGCTCCAACGAACTCGGCAGTGACGGTGTTTATAATTATCTGAGTGCTTTGCGGGTAGCTAGCGATGACAAGGCTGCTGACAAAGGAGTTTTGGTCGTTATGAACGATGAAATCCACGCTGCCAAGTATGTTACCAAAACGCATACAACCAACGTCAGCACCTTCCAGACTCCAACACACGGTCCACTTGGTCTGATTATGAAACAGGAAATCCTCTACTTTAAAACAGCTGAACCTCGTGTTCGCTTTGACCTTAATCACATACAAGGCTTAGTCCCTATCATCTCTGCTTATGCTGGTATGACAGATGAGCTGATTGATATGCTTGATTTGGAACAATTGGACGGTTTGATTATCCAAGCCTTCGGAGCTGGTAATATTCCCAAAGAAACGGCTGAAAAGTTAGAAAGCCTTCTGCAAAAAGGAATCCCAGTCGCCCTTGTTTCACGATGCTTTAACGGTATTGCGGAACCTGTTTATGCCTACCAGGGCGGGGGCGTGCAGTTGCAAAAATCTGGTGTCTTCTTTGTTAAAGAACTCAACGCCCAAAAAGCCCGCCTAAAGCTCCTCATTGCCCTCAATGCCGGACTAACAGGACAGGCTTTGAAAGACTATATGGAAGGGTAAGTCTCTTCTCTAAAAACAAATCAGGAAATCTTCACGATTCCCTGATTTTTTCTATTTACGTTTTCGTGTTGAGCGGCGTTCTGTCAAACCATGAGGTAAGAGAACTTCACGTTCTTCCAACTCTTCCTTGTGCATAATCTTAGTCAACATACGCATGCTAATAGCACCAAGGTCATAGAGAGGTTGGGCGATAGTTGTCAAGTTTGGACGGGTAAAGCGTGAGATTTGTGAATCATCACTAGTAATGATTTCAAACTCTTCTGGTACTGACACACCGCGATCAGCCAAACCATTCAAGACACCTGCTGCCAATTCATCACCTGTCACAACTGCTGCAGTTGCATTTGATGAAATCAAGCGTTCTGCCAAGGCATAGCCATCCTCATAAGTGTATTTAGATTCAAATACCAATCCTTCGCTATAAGAAATACCTGCTTTTTTCAAGGCTTCCTTGTAGCCAACCAAACGAACCTTACCATTGATGTCATCCACTAGTGGACCGCTAACGAAAGCAATGCGCTCATTTTCTTTAGCAAGGTAGGTTACTGCATCAATCGTTGCTTGTTTGTAGTCAATATTGACACTTGGAAGCTGATGTTCTACATCCACAGTTCCTGCAAGAACAACTGGTGTCCGAGAGCGAGAAAACTCTGAACGAATTTTTTCAGTCAAGTGGTACCCCATAAAGATGATACCATCCACTTGCTTAGAAAATAGTGTATTGACAACTGAAACTTCCTTGTCATCGTCCTCATCACTATTAGCAAGGACGATATTGTACTTGTACATTTCAGCGATATCATCAATCCCTTTAGCAAGCGTTGAGAAATAGCCATTGGTAATATTTGGGATCACGACACCGACAGTGGTTGTCTTTTTACTTGCAAGACCACGCGCCACGGCATTTGGACGGTAATCCAAACGATCAATCACCTCAAGCACTTTTTTACGGGTGTTCTCTTTTACATTCTTATTGCCATTGACTACACGGCTAACCGTCGCCATTGAAACTCCTGCTTCACGGGCGACATCATAAATCGTTACTGTATCGTCTGTATTCATTCTATTTCCTTTCTATATCATACCTCACGAGACTCCAAAAAAAGAGACGGTATGAAAATTTCGTTTTCATGATTCTACTTATTCCATTTTATCACTATTTGTAAACACTTTCAAGTATTTTTTGAAGATTATTTGAAAAAAATTTCATAGAAAACTATGTTTATAAAGAAAAAAACACCTTTTCTTGATTTTTAATCCTATTTGCTGTATGATAATGGAAAAGAAAGGGGGCAGAAATATGGCTTTTACCAATACCCACATGCGGTCTGCTAGTTTTGGAATTGTTACCAGCTTGCCTGATGATGTCATTGACTCTTTTTGGTATATTATTGACCACTTCTTAAAAAATGTCTTTGAATTGGAAGAAGAACTCGAGTTTCAATTGCTCAATAACCATGGAAAAATCACCTTCCACTTTTCAAGTCAACATCTCCCTACAGCTATTGATTTTGACTTTAACCACCCTTTCGACCCTCTTTATCCGCCCAGAGTACTGGTTTTAGACATGGACGGTAGAGAAACTATCCTCCTCCCAGAAGAAAATGACCTATTTTAATACTCAAGGAAAATCAAAGAGCAAACTAGGAAGCTAGCCACAAGCTGCTCAAAACACTGTTTTGAGGTTGCAGATGGAAGCTGACGTGGTTTGAAGAGATTTTCGAAGAGTATAAAAACTCTAGCCTTCAGTTACAAGTGACTGAAAACTAGAGTTTTTCTATTTTTTCAAAGCATTATACAAGTTGCGGATAGGCTGCTTTAAGGTAGGATGGATAAAATGAGGCGCAAGTTCTTGTAATGATTCAAGGACAAAAAGACGTTCTGCTATGTAAGGATGAGGCAAGATAAGGTCGTCTGTATAAATGACCTGGTCCTCCACAAAGAGCAAGTCCAAATCAATCAAACGAGGTCCCCAATGCACTTCTCTCACCCGTCCCATCTCTGACTCAATGGCTAACAAAGTCTCTAATAGAACTGGGGCAGGTAACCAGGTTTCAACCTCAACCACTTGATTGGCAAAACTATCCTGCTCCACGCCACCCCAAGGCTCCGTCGTCAAGACACTAGACTCTTTGAGAATATGGATGCCACGAGATCGCATTTTCTCAATGGCTTGCTTCAAGTTGGCTTGCTTATCCCCCATGTTGCTTCCTAGGGCGATAAAAGCCCGTTGCTTGCGGCGATAGATGGTCACTGAGCAAGTATCTAGTGGCAAATGCACTGGTGCCCAGGGCTTTTTGAGTTCCAGCTTCATTTCTTGGACAAGAGGATAAGTCTCAAAGGTACGTTCTACCAGTTTGTAGGCTACCGTTTCAATCAAATCCTCAGTGCTCTCCTGAAACCAAGTCGTCCACTGCTGACACAATTCTCCATAATGGACAGAGGCTGTTAAATCCAAGTCTGTAGCCGCCTTGGTCATATCATAGGATAAGATGGCTGAAACGACAAACTTCTGCCCCAATTCTTTTTCACTAGGAAAAAGACCATGATAGGCAAAAATTTCCAAATCTTTAATCTGCAGTTGATCCATAATGATTCCTTTCTAGAAAAATCCGCCCAAAGCGGATTCTTTTTATAGTCCCATTAAACGATAAGCCTGGTCTCGGAGGTCCTTATCTGTTTCAAATAGACCACGAGCTACTGTCGTCAAGGTTGCAGTGCCAGGTTTTCTGACACCACGCATGCTCATACACATATGTTCCGCCTCAATAACAACAAAGGCTCCTTTAGCACCTAGATACTCCATCAAAGCATCGGCCACCTCGATATTCAAACGTTCTTGAATTTGTGGCTTTTTCGAATACACTTCAACCGTACGGGCCAGCTTAGACAAACCTGCCACACGTCCATCTGGGATGTAGGCAATGTGCGCTTTCCCATAAAATGGTAAGAAGTGGTGTTCACACATGGTATGGAAAAAGATATCCTTTTCTACCACCATATTATCATCAATAATCTCAAAGGATTTTGACAAATGTTCCTCCGCTGTTTGACCAAGACCTGAAAAAATCTCTTGGTACATACGAGCCACACGAGCAGGTGTTTCCTGCAAGCCCTCGCGATTAGCGTCCTCTCCTACAGCCTCGATAATCATTTTTACAGCTGCTTCAATCTTTTGTGTATCCATTCTCGTTTTTCCCCTCCATCAGATAGGCTCTCACTTGGCTCAAGAAATACAAGGAACCTGTGACAATCCTAACTGTTTGTTTCTCTTCTTTTTTATCTGTCAATTTCTGCTCTAGAAAATCCTGCCAACCTTGGTAGCTGAGATTTCTAGACTTAGCTGCCTCTTTCAGCACGTTTTCATCAGTCGCCCGACTATCGTCAAAATGTGTCAGAGTAAGCTCGGTATCTGGCATGGCCCCCAGCAAGTCCAACATATCCTCCAAGGCCTTGGTTTTGATACAAGTAAAGAGGATTTCCTTACGATAATCTGCAAAACGTTCTTGCAAGGTTGCTAATAAAGCCTTAATAGCATGGGGATTGTGGGCTCCATCCAAAATCATCAAGGGATCTCTTGACACGATTTCCAAACGCCCTGGCCAACTTGTTTCTTCCAAAGCTTGAGCAAGCAAGTGATTGCTTGCTAGCTCTCGACCATCTTCTTGACAAAAAGTATCAAGTAAAGCTATGGCCATCCCAGCATTCTCTATCTGGTGCAAACCCAACAGGCCAGTTTGGAAGCGACCTTGTCTGACAACACTTGTATAGTCAAAGACTTCGCCTGTAACCATACTCTTTTGATGGCGGACCTGATAATCTGTCCCGTAGGCAAATCTCGGCGCATCTTTCCCTTCCGCAATGCGGTCAATCACAGCCAAAGCTTCTGGAGCAATACGACCTGTCACCAAGGGAATACCTTGTTTGATAATACCAGCTTTCTGCTCTGCTATGGCTTCCAAGGTGTCACCAAGTAGGGCTACATGGTCCAATCCAATGGTCGTAATTCCTGTTAAAATAGGCTGGCAGACATTGGTACTATCTAAAAGCCCACCCATGCCGACTTCCATGATAGCCACATCTACTTGCTCTGAGGCAAAGTAATCATAGGCTATAGCTGTAATTATTTCAAACTCAGTTGTCCCCTGCAAATTGGTAGCCGATTCCCCTTCCAACAAAGACTGATAGTCTGCCATGAGGGCTTCTAGTCTAGCCTCTGGGATAGATTCCCCATTGATGCTAATCTGGTCTGTATAATGAATGAGATAGGGCGAGCTAAACACGCCAACTCTCAGCCCTAGCTTTTCTAGCATCTTTTTCAAAAAAGCAATGGTCGAACCCTTGCCATTGGTCCCTCCGATATGGATGACCTTGAGTTTGAGATGGGGATTGCCACGCAAAGCTAATAGTTCCTCCATTCGTTCCAAGCCAAAATGCGGTTGGTCCGTCCGGTAGTTAGCAATCCACTGATTGTTTTGAATTTCTTTCATCTTATTTATATTGTTTTAAATCTAAATCTTCCGCTTCATCAGCCAGACGAATGGCGGAGGCAATTTCAACTGCCATCCTGTGACTAACTACATCATGCACGCGCACCACTTCCACACCCTGTCTCGCAGCGATACTGGTTACATGAGCCGAAGCCGTATCTCGATTGCGGAAACCAAGTTCTGTCTCAGGATTGACTTCAAAACCATTTTCTTCAAGAATATTGATGACAAACCGCTTGCGCGACACTCCGAGAAAGATTGGATAGCCTTTCTGATGTAGTTTATCCAGATCCCGTAAAAGAAGCAGATTTTCTTTCTTGGTCAGACCAAAGCCAATTCCTGAATCCAGCAGGATGTTTTCTTGAGCAATCCCAGCTTCCTCTGCTCTCGCTAGTGCTCGTTCAAAAAAAGTCTCCATCAACTCTTCGATTGGCAATTTTTCAAAGTCAGCTAACTCTTCCTCTGTAAAAGCTTGTCCAAAACCAAAATGAGGAAAGATGAGCGAGCTAGGATGCTGAGGTCGAGCCATGACTGGATTAAACATAATGATTACTTTCGCTCCAGCCTTAGCAACCACATGGGCCATTTTTTCATCACCCATGAGACCAGTGATATCATTGACTAGATTGGCACCAGCAGCCAAAGCAGCCTCTGCCACCTGACTTTTCCAAGTATCAATAGAGATGAGGACATCACTTTCCTTGCGAATCGCTTTAATCACTGGAACAACACGCTGGATTTCCTCTTCTATCTCAACATAGCTGCTGCTTCCCGGCCGAGTCGATTCTCCGCCGATATCTAGCATGCTGGCTCCTTCTGCTATCAATTTACGAGCCTGCTGGAGTGCTTGCTCAAGAGCAAAAAATTGACCACCGTCCGAAAAGGAGTCTGGGGTTACATTGATAATTCCGCAAATAGCTGTCTTTGCATGATTGGCTTTACTTGACATATCGGTCACTCCCTCAAGGCTTTTCACCATATTATTTCTCTATTTTACCATAAAAAGAAAAAGATGGACACGATTGCATTCATCTTTTTCCCAGTAGAAACAAGTAAGCAATTGTCAAAAATCTTAAACAGAGATCCCTAATGTCCGACTCAAAATCACCACGAGAGCCAACAAACAGAAAGCAACCCCATTCACAATCATGTGAAGTAAGATAGACATTTCCAAACGTTGGGTCTTGTAAGCCGTCCAAGATAGAACGATCGACATACCTCCATAAATCAATAAAGAAGGTAAATTACTTGGTTGATGCAATAAAGCAAACACAATCGTACCGACTACAAATCCCAAATTCTCCTTGCCTCGGAAAATCTTTTTAGGAACAATCCCACGGCACAAGATTTCCTCACAAATTGGAGCAAGCAAGGCCAGCAAGAAGAAACTGGAAATCAACGAACTATTCTGAACCATATCGTTAATCTGAGACTGGTTACTTGTTGTCGTCTCATTTGACAGTTGTAACAAGATAGAACCAAGTATATTTGAACAGATAATGACTAAATAACTCAAGCCTAATCGTGCCAAATCCTTAGCTCTAAAAAATGAAAAATTAAAACTTGCTAATTGCGTTTTACGAGCTCCAAAAATAAATAGTACTAAAACTACAATTGAAATACCAGCAACTATCAGTCCTGACTGTAACAATGGTACTGCATTTAAAGTTAAAATAGCAGTAACCCCTATAGGAATCTGATATAAAATTGTCGCTAGCAGAAAGATTAACAGCCAACCTGCACGATTCAATAATTCTTTCCAGATACTTTTCTCTTTCATCACCTATCTCCTTTGTATTAAAAAAGGGGGAAAGTCCCCCTGGGTCATCCTATTATAAGGCCATGCTGATGTAGTTAAGGATAAACAAGGCATCCAAAATCCAAATCATTACATGAACATCTTTAGCTTGACCTTTGACAAGCTTAGTCAAAGTGTAAGTCAAGAAACCAACTGCAATCCCTTGAGTGATAGAGTAGCTGAATCCCATAAAGATAGATGTGAAGAAGGCAGGAACCGCTTCAGCCATATCATCCCAATGGATATTTTTCAAGCTAGCCAACATCATAATTCCGACGATAATCAAGATTGGAGCTGTAGCAGCTGTTGGTACGATAGCTAGAAGTGGGCTAAAGAAGCTTGAAATTGCAAAACAGATTGCCACAACCAAGGCTGTCAAACCTGTACGTCCACCTGCACCAATACCAGCAGCAGACTCAACATAAGTCGTTACGTTTGAAGTACCGGCGATAGCACCAATTGAAGTACCAATCAAATCAGAGTAAAGAGCCTTGTCCAACTTAGCTGATTGATGATTTTCACCATTTGTCGCTACGATACCAACTTTTTCACCAGTACCGATCAAAGTACCAATTGTGTCAAAAATATCTGTCAACGAAAAGGCAAGAATAGCCATAAGAGTTTCAGGCAAGCGAGCTGTATCTGAAATCAAAGCTCCCAAACCTTCTGAACCAAGAGCCGCACCAAAGACTCTCTTCAAGTCTTCAAAGGCTGCACCAACATGGTTGTTAGCAAAATCGATACTAGACAAATCTACCAAACCAACTGCGATAGCAAGAACAGTTGTTGTCAAGATAGAGAGAATAATTCCCCCTTTAATCCCTTTGATAACAAAGAAGATAGTAATGGCAAGTCCTGCAAGAGCCACCAAAACAGCTGGATTATTAAAGCTGACCAAGCCTGGAACTGCTGAAGAGTTTGCCGCAATCGTTGCTTGAGCCTTGTCAGCCCCTTCTCCTACAACAGTATAGTTGCCTGGATCAATCGTAAATTTCAAAAGTCCAGCATTCTTAATTCCCACGTAGGCAAGAAAGACACCGATACCAGCTGAAATAGCTGAACGAAGAGCATTTGGAATCGATTCAATGATCATTTTACGAACATTTGTCAAGGTAATAATCAATGAGATAATTCCACAGATGAAGACCATAGCCAAGGCTTCTTGCCAAGAATAACCAAGTCCAAATACGACTGTGAAGGTAAAGAAGGCGTTAAGACCCATACCTGGTGCTTGAGCATAAGGTAAGTTGGCGTAGAAGGCCATCATCAGGGTACCAGCAACTGCACCGATAATCGTTGCGAGGAATACACCCTGAGCAGGCATCCCTGTTTGCGAAAGAATTTGTGGGTTTACAAAGAGAATATAACTCATTGCAAAGAAAGTTGTTAAACCAGCGAGAACCTCTGTACGAACGTCTGTACCGTTCTCTTTTAGTTTAAATAATTTGTCCATTATTAATCTCCTTTTAATTTTTACGAACAATAATAGAATTATATCATTTATCATTCACTTTTTCAACATCTTTGTTTAATTTATTTAAGAAATTGATGGAATTTCATTTTTTGTTTGGAATCTGCTTTTCTGTCTGCTTTTTGTTATAATAGTAGACATCTTATCTGGAAAGACACTAGAAAGGTTTATATGACGAAAAAAATTATTGCAGTTGACCTAGATGGAACCCTGCTCAACTCAGACAGTCAGATTTCTGACTTTACCAAAGAAACTATTAAAAAAGTTACTGAAAAAGGGCATCAGGTTATTATTACAACAGGTCGCCCTTACCGCATGTCAAAAGATTTCTACCGTGAATTAGGCTTAGACACTCCTATGATTAATTTCAACGGCTCCCTTACTCATTTACCAGACCAAGCTTGGGACTTTGAAAAGTGTTTGACCGTAGACAAAAAATATCTGCTCGATATGGTTCAACGTTCAGAAGATATTCAAGCCGATTTTATCGCTGGAGAATATCGTAAAAAATTCTACATTACAAATCCTAATGAAGAAATTGCCAATCCTAAACTATTTGGTGTAGAAGCTTTCCAGCCTGAAGATCAATTCAATCCTGAATTGGTAACCAAGGACCCTAACTGTATTCTGTTGCAGACCAGAGCCAGTGACAAATATTCCTTGGCAAAAGAAATGAACGCCTTCTACCAGCATCAACTTTCTATCAATACCTGGGGAGGTCCGCTCAATATCCTTGAGTGTACCCCAAAAGGTGTCAATAAGGCATTTGCTTTGGACTACTTGCTCAAGGTAATGAATCGTGACAAAAAAGATTTGATTGCCTTTGGAGATGAACACAACGATACCGAAATGCTCGCTTTTGCAGGGAAGGGCTATGCCATGAAAAATGCCAATCCAGAGCTACTCCCTTATGCGGATGAGCAAATTTCCCTGAGCAATGACCAAGACGGGGTTGCCAAAACCCTACAAGACTTATTCTTATAACCTATACTGATACTCAATGAAAATCAAAGAGCAAACTAGGAAGCTAGCCGTAGGCAGTACTTGAGTACGGCAAGGCGAAGCTGACGTGGTTTGAAGAGATTTTCGAAGAGTATGACCAGCTTGCGAGCTGGTCTTTGTGCTCTTTTCACAGTCTCATCAACCAGTTAATCGATTATTCTATTTTTTGCCTCCAAAACCTTGGGAAAGGCTTTCTTTTGTGATATACTTCACATATAAATACAAGAGAGCTCGTCATACTCGACTCTGTTGACACAAAATCAATCCAGTCCTGTTTCTCCTGCTCTCAGTTAATATCAAGGAGGATAGCTATGAAAGCTGTTGTTGTAAATCCAGAAAGCACTGGTGTTGCTGTTGAAGAAAAAGTACTCCGTCCACTTGAAACTGGAGAAGCACTTGTAGAGATTGAATACTGTGGTGTTTGCCACACTGACCTCCACGTTGCCCATGGTGACTTTGGTCAAGTACCAGGACGCGTCCTAGGACACGAAGGTGTTGGTATCGTTAAAGAAATTGCCCCAGATGTTAAAAGCCTTAAAGTCGGTGACCGCGTCAGCGTTGCTTGGTTCTTTGAAGGATGTGGTACTTGCGAATACTGTACAACTGGCCGTGAAACTCTTTGCCGTACAGTGAAAAATGCTGGCTACTCAGTAGATGGTGGTATGGCTGAACAATGTATCGTAACTGCAGACTATGCTGTTAAAGTTCCTGACGGACTTGATCCAGCCCAAGCCTCTTCTATCACATGTGCTGGTGTAACAACCTATAAAGCTATTAAAGAAGCAAAAGTTGAACCAGGCCAATGGGTTGTTCTTTACGGTGCTGGTGGACTTGGTAACCTAGCTGTTCAATACGCTAAAAAAGTATTCAATGCTCATGTCATCGCAGTTGATATCAATAACGACAAACTTGCCCTTGCAAAAGAGGTCGGTGCTGATATCGTTATTAACGGCCTAGAAGTTGATGATGTACCTGGACTCATCAAGGAAAAAACTGATGGTGGAGCTCATTCAGCTGTCGTAACTGCTGTATCTAAAGTTGCCTTCAATCAGGCTGTTGACTCAGTTCGTGCCGGTGGTCGCGTAGTCGCTGTTGGTCTTCCTTCTGAAATGATGGAACTAAGTATCGTAAAAACCGTTCTAGATGGAATCCAAGTCATCGGTTCTCTTGTTGGAACTCGTAAAGACTTGGAAGAAGCCTTCCAATTCGGTGCAGAAGGTTTGGTAGTTCCAGTTGTTCAAAAACGCCCAGTCGAAGATGCCGTAGCTATTTTCGACGAAATGGAAAAAGGTCAAATCCAAGGACGTATGGTACTCGACTTCACCCACTAATCTAATAAAAACCTATTTTAAAAGTTGGAATGCGCTTCCAACTTTTTTATATTAAATTTTTTAATAAGGATTCAAAAAAACTTCTCTAAAACTCAATATATCAATATTTTCAGATGTAATCTTTTTAATTATTTTATGATAAATAGTTGATTTTTAGATGAAAACGGTTTATACTTAAAAAGTCTTAAAGTTTTCTTAAAAGAAAACTGAAACAACAAAAAGGAGGAATGACAATAATGAGTATCGGAATCATTATTGCGAGCCACGGCGAATTTGCTGCTGGTATTCATCAGTCAGGATCTATGATCTTTGGTGAACAAGAAAAGGTTCAAGTTGTAACCTTTATGCCAAATGAAGGTCCTGATGATTTATACGCTAAGTTTAATAACGCTGTTGCTGCATTTGACGCAGAAGATGAGGTTCTAGTTTTGGCTGACCTTTGGAGTGGATCTCCATTCAACCAAGCTAGTCGCGTGATGGGAGAAAATCCTGAGCGTAAGTTTGCCATCATCACAGGACTTAACTTACCGATGTTAATTCAAGCCTACACAGAGCGCCTGATGGACGCTGCTGCAGGTGTAGAAAAAGTCGCTGCGAATATTATTAAAGAAGCCAAAGATGGCATCAAAGCTCTTCCAGAAGAGCTAAACCCAGTTGAGGAAGTAGCAAGCGCTGCAGCTGCTCCAGTTGCCCAAGCTGCTATTCCAGAAGGAACTGTCATCGGAGACGGTAAACTCAAAATCAACCTTGCCCGTCTAGACACTCGTTTACTTCACGGTCAGGTTGCAACTGCTTGGACTCCAGATTCAAAAGCAGACCGTATCATCGTTGCTTCAGATAACGTAGCTAAAGACGAATTACGTAAAGAATTGATTAAACAGGCAGCTCCAGGTAAAGTGAAAGCAAACGTTGTTCCTATCCAAAAACTAATCGACGTTGCAAAAGATCCTCGCTTCGGAGAAACACATGCCCTTATCTTGTTTGAAACACCTCAAGATGCCCTTCGTGCTATCGAAGGTGGCGTACCAATCAAAACTCTTAATGTTGGATCAATGGCTCACTCAACTGGTAAAACAATGGTTAACAACGTTTTGTCTATGGATAAAGAAGACGTTGCTACATTTGAAAAAATGCGTGACCTTGGTGTTGAATTTGATGTACGTAAAGTACCAAACGACACCAAAAAAGATTTGTTTGACTTGATCAACAAAGCAAACGTGCAATAATCGATTTTATGAAAGGATTTTAAAGATGTCTATTATTTCTATGGTTTTAGTAGTCGTTGTAGCCTTCCTAGCAGGTCTTGAAGGTATCCTCGACCAGTTCCAATTCCATCAACCAATCGTAGCTTGTACCCTTATCGGTCTTGTTACTGGTAACCTTGAAGCAGGGATTATCCTTGGTGGTTCTCTTCAAATGATCGCCCTTGGTTGGGCTAACATCGGAGCTGCCGTAGCTCCTGACGCTGCTCTTGCTTCTGTTGCTGCTGCCATTATCATGGTTCTTGGTGGCGACTTTACTAAGACAGGTATCGGTGTTGCCCAAGCGGTTGCTATCCCTCTTGCAGTTGCTGGTCTATTCTTGACTATGATTGTCCGTACACTCTCTGTCGGATTGGTTCACACTGCTGATGCTTCTGCTAAAAAAGGTGACTTCAAAGCAGTTGAACGTGCTCACTTTGTCGCACTTCTTCTTCAAGGTCTTCGTATTGCAGTCCCTGCAGCACTCCTTCTAATGGTACCAACTGAAACAGTACAAAGCATTCTAAATGCTATGCCTGATTGGCTCAAAGATGGTATGGCTATCGGTGGTGGTATGGTCGTTGCCGTTGGTTACGCTATGGTTATCAACATGATGGCAACTCGTGAAGTATGGCCATTCTTCGCTATCGGTTTCGTGCTTGCTGCCGTGTCAGATATTACTCTAATCGGATTTGGTGCTATCGGTGTTGCTATCGCTCTTATCTACCTTCACCTTTCTAAAACTGGTGGAAATGGTGGCGGAGGAGCCGCAACTTCTAACGACCCAATCGGCGATATCCTAGAAGACTACTAAGATAAGAAAGGACTGAAAACATCATGACTGAAAAACTTCAATTAACTAAATCAGATCGTAAAAAAGTTTGGTGGCGTTCAACTTTCTTACAAGGTTCTTGGAACTATGAACGTATGCAAAACTTGGGTTGGGCTTACTCATTAATTCCAGCTCTTAAAAAACTCTACACTAAAAAAGAAGATCAAATCGCTGCTCTTGAACGCCATCTTGAGTTCTTCAACACTCACCCATACGTAGCCGCTCCAATCATGGGGGTTACTCTTGCACTTGAAGAAGAACGTGCTAACGGTGTTGAAATTGATGATGCCGCTATCCAAGGGGTTAAAATCGGTATGATGGGACCTCTTGCTGGTATCGGTGACCCAGTATTCTGGTTTACAGTACGCCCAATCCTTGGATCACTCGGTGCTTCACTTGCCCTTACTGGTAATATCTTAGGTCCAATCCTCTTCTTCGTTCTTTGGAACTTGATTCGTATGTCATTCTTGTGGTATACACAAGAGATTGGATACAAGGCTGGATCAGAAATCACTAAAGATATGTCTGGCGGTATCCTCCAAGACATCACTAAAGGCGCTTCTATCCTTGGTATGTTCATTCTTGCTGTCCTTGTTCAACGTTGGGTAAATATTAAATTTGCTTTCGATGTTGCCAAAGTTCAACTAGATGAAAAGGCTTATATCCATTGGGATAAATTGCCAGAAGGATCTAAAGGTATTCAAGAAGCATTCGCACAAGTAGGACAAGGATTGTCTCAAACACCTGAAAAAGTTACTACTTTCCAACAAAACTTGGATATGTTGATCCCTGGACTATCAGGACTACTCCTTACTCTCCTTTGCATGTACTTGCTTAAGAAAAAAGTATCTCCAATCACTATTATCCTTGCACTCTTCGCAGTGGGTATTGTGGCACATGTTCTTCACATCATGTAATCAAGCAACTTAAAAGGAATCAGGTTCTAAAATCTGATTCCTTTTTTCTATACTTTTATTCGGCCAAGGCACCCATTGGATCCCATGGTGCGAGTACAATTGGTTCTGATTCATAGGCAGCTTGTTCTTCTGCTGTCAGCAATTCCTTACGGACAACGATTTGGTAAGTGTATTCGTCCATCCAAGCGTCTGAGGCAACAAAGTAACCATCGGTACCAACCTTGTCTCCCCATGAGTTTTCAACCTTCCACTTGGTTGACTTCCCATTTTCATCCAAATCAACACCTGTCAAGACCATGGCGTGGGTCATCAAACTTTCGCTGTAATCCAAACGTCCAGCCTTGTCTTGAGTGAGTTTAATGTCCATGCTTGATTCAAAGTCATAAACATCTGTCGCAAGGATTCCAGCTTTACGGTTGCTGAGCTGGCCGACATCTGAACCAAACCAAACAGTCTCACCTGCTTGCATTTGAGCAATTGCCAATTCTTTCAAGCGCTCCATTGGAACATTGATGTAACGAACCGCACGGCTACCAACCACATTTCCCAACATCTCAACTGTGTAAGATTGGCCGTAAGGCTTGTCAGCAGTTGGAGCGTTGATAACAGAAACGTAATCTTCTAGTGGAAGATTGACATATTTCTTGTAAAACTCTTGTGGTGTGATGCCCTTTTCACTTTGATAGTTGTTATCCTTATCGCGATAAGCAAAGTCAAATTTACGTGGTGGAAGTCCTAAAGACATAGCAAGAAAGTTAAAGATTTCTTGCAAAAGATCTTCTTTCTTAGCTTGAACAGTCGCTTGGTCTGCGCCAGAAGCAAGCAAGTCACGCAAGATTTGAGCATCTTGGCGAAGCAATTTGTTAAGGATTGCATTTAGCTCACGGCTGCTACTAGATGAAACAGACTCAGGGTAAACTGACTTAGGCACGACACCGTATTTCTCAAAGAGAGAAACGACCATATCCCATTGACCGCCATCTTGTTGGGGAGTTTGAAGTAGGAATTTAACCTTACGGCTAGTTAGATCTTGAACTGCAGTCGCAATCACTTGCTCCAAGAACCAGTTTGATTTCTCATACTTGTCCCAGAAGAAGGTGTGGG
This sequence comes from Streptococcus sp. CF7_Ac1-8, assembly GCF_024295435.1. Taxonomy (GTDB): domain Bacteria; phylum Bacillota; class Bacilli; order Lactobacillales; family Streptococcaceae; genus Streptococcus; species Streptococcus mitis_AP. The sequence goes on from NZ_JANCPI010000014.1 coordinate 48,754, forward strand.
CCTGTGACAACTCAAAATTTTCCAATTTATATTGTGAAATGAGCTTGTGACGGAAGGTGTTAAGAGCTGCAAACATCCAGCAACGACCAGATGCTTTCTGGTTAGTTACCTTGTCCTTGGTCAAATCCAATGAGAAAACAGGTGTATTGTCTACATGGCTTTGACGGCGTTCTAGAGCTGCAAAAATCCCGTTGTGGCTAGCAGCATTTTCAATCGCTTGGTATTTAACATTTGCTTCATAGTTGGCAAATAGTTTATCAGTAAATGATTCTTGAATCGCGTTCATAGATTCCTCCTTTTATTCTACAGTCTATTATAACTCTTTTCACAAAGGAAGCAACTGAAAAACATAAAAGGCAAGGACATTCTTCCTCACCTTTTCGAATATAAACCAAACTAAGCAATACTTGCACGGAGATCTTCTAATTCTTCCTTGGTCAAGCGACGCCATTCTCCTCTCTGCAAGTTCTCATCCAATACTAGCGTTCCCATAGTCAAACGTTGCAAGTCTACTACTTCCTTGCCACAGTAGCCCACCATACGCTTGACCTGATGAAACTTCCCTTCTGCAATGGTCACACGGATTTGGCTTTGATGCTTTTCTGAATCTATGGTCACAAGCTCCAGTTTAGCAGGCTGACAAGTAAAGTCTTTAAGAGGAATTCCCTTGGCAAATGTCTCCACATCTCCTTGGGTCATGATTCCCTTGACTTGTGCCTGATAAGTCTTGTCCACATGACGCTTGGGCGAAAGAAGAGCATGAGCAAGTTGACCATCATTGGTCAAGAGTAGAAGACCATGTGTATCAATATCCAAGCGTCCTACTGGGAAAACTTCCTTGCTCCGAGCAATATCATCCAGCAAGTCCAGAACGGTTCTGTGCTTGGAATCCTCAGTCGCTGAAATAACCCCTTGGGGCTTGTTCATCATGTAGTAGGCAAACTCTTCATACTCCAACACTTGCCCATCAAAGCAAATCTCATCTCTTTCTTCATCAATCTGCAATTTAGCTGACTTTTCTTTTTTACCATTTACCGTCACGCGCCCAGCCTTGAGCATGTTTTTGACCTCAGTCCGGCTCCCCACAGCGCAGGCAACTAAAAATTTATCTAATCTCATAGAACTATTATATCATACTCAAAAGGAGGCTGGTACAATGACCAACCTCCTTTTCGTTTTATACTCTTCAAAAATCTCTTCAAACCGCGTCAACGTCGCCTTGCCGTATATATGTTACTGACTTCGTCAGTTCTATCTGCAACCTCAAAACAGTGTTTTGAGCTGACTTCGTCAGTTCTATCTACAACCTCAAAGCAGTGCTTTGAGCAACCTGCGGCTAGTTTCCTAGTTTGCTCTTTGATTTTCATTGAGTATCAGATTTAAGAAATTAACTTCCTCGTCTCCAGAAAATCGCTAAGACAATCATGGAACCTAGTACTGCCGGAATAATGGCAGTTCCTGCTATTATCGGTCCCCAAGTCCCAAAAAGCAAATGGCCTATAAAGGCACCAATCCATCCGAGAAACATTTTCCCAAAACATCCCATTCGCTCTCCACGATTGGTCAGAGTACCTGCTAAAAATCCCACTAGGAGACCAACGAACATACTTCCTATCATTTTGACTCCTTAATTTGCCCAATCTCCGTTACGGAAGAGTGGTACACGTGTCCCATCCTCACGGATACCATCGATATCCATTTGACTAGACCCAATCATAAAGTCCACGTGAACATCTGAACGGTTAAGCCCCGCAGCTTCAAGCTCCTCTTCGCTCATCTCCGCTCCACCAACAACGCTAGTTGCATAGGCTGCACCGATAGCCAAGTGATTTGACGCATTTTCATCGAAAAGGGTGTTAAAGAAGGTAATGCCTGACTGGGAAATTGGGCTTGGATCTGGTACCAAGGCACATTCACCCAAGGCACGCGCACCCGCATTTTCAAAGACAAGGTCTTTCATGACCTGATCACCCTTCTCAGCTGAAATATCCACGATTTGTCCATCCTTGAAGGTTACTTTAATTCCTTCGATGATATTTCCATTATAGCTAAGCGGTTTTGTAGAAGTGACATAACCATCTGCACGACGGAAGTCAGGCGCTGTGAAGACTTCCTCTGTCGGCATATTTGGCAAGAATCCTTCGCCCTGTGCATTGATAGCACCAGCTGATTCCCAAACGTGATTCTTCGGCAAGCCAAGGGTCAAATCGGTCCCTGGCGCTGTGTAGTGAAGGGCTGAAAATTGCTCTTTATTAAGCATATCGGCCTTGCTCTTGAGGATAGCTGCATGCTCTTCCCAAGCCTTAACAGGATCTGCTTCATAGACACGGCAAGTTTTGAAAATTTGGTCCCAAAGGAGATCGACTGCTTCTTCGTCGCTCGCAGCATTTGGGAAGACCTTCTTAGCCCACTCTAGTCCAGCAGCGGCTGCTACAGTCCAGCTAACCTTGTTGGATTGAGTTGCGATTCTCATTGGCTTCATGGCAAGTCCCATAGCCTTAGCAGAAGCTGAAAGCTTATCAGCGTCCACTCCGTTCAAGGCACCTGGGTCAGAAGAACGAACTCCAAGACGGCTAGCCTTGTTCTCCAAAAGATAGTTCATCTCAGCAATCTTGTATTCTAGCACATTGTCCAGACGCTCCATCGGCGCATGGAGGAATTTCTCACGGTTAATGACATCATCTGTCCACTGAACAATAACCTCATGCGCACCCAAAGCATAAGCTTCTTTGACAATCAAATGCGCCAATTCACGTTGCTCCACATCGATAGAGAGAGCCAAAGTGTGACCAGGTTGCACGTTGATTCCATTTGCAACCAACAATTTCGCGTATTTTTCTAGATTTTCTTTAAAATTTGGTAAAACCATGTTGTTTTCTCTTTTCTATATTTATTTTTCTTTCAAAGCAGAGAATAATCCTGCTAAAGCAATAGCACCTGACAAGAGTGCTGTCGATAGAAGAATTGTCTGATCAGCAAGTTCTAATTGATATTCAAACACCTTCTCAGCCGGCTTATCTTCCGCAAATATTCTTAGTTTCATCTTTTTTCCTCAAAGACCTTAAAACAACTCATCAAACAAACTCAACTGGTTATCCTCTGGCATATTGCCCAGAATCCCCATTTCATCCATCTTTTCAACCAAAGTTGATGAGAGCCCACCACGCTTGCGTAGTTCTGTTTTAGAGAGGAATTCTCCCTCTTCACGCGCTCGCACCAATTGCTTGGCAACGTTCTCTCCCAGACCATCCATTGCTACAAATGGCGGGATAAGAGTGTCGCCATCAATCAGAAATTCAGTCGCATCACTGCGGTATAGATCTAGCTTGCCAAATTTGAAACCACGTTCCCACATCTCATTGACAATCTCAAGAGTTGTATAGAGATCGATTTCCACATTGGAAGCTTCATTGTTCTTCCGTTTTTCAGAGATTTCTTCCATTCTACGCTTGATAGTATCCAAGCCCGCACCCATGGTCTTGATATCAAAAGCCTTAGCGCGGATTGAGAAGTAAGCACAGTAGTAATAAATGGGATGATGAACCTTGAAGTAAGCTACACGCAAGGCCATCATAACGTAGGCTGCCGCATGGGCTTTGGGGAACATATACTTAATTTTCCCACAGGATTCGATATACCACTCTGGCACCTTATTAGCCTTCATGGCTTCGATGTAGCCATTGCGTTCCTCTTCGGAAATCTTGAGCCACAAGCCCTTACGCACCCGTTCCATGATGGTAAAGGCCAGCTTCGGTTCGAGGCCAGCATGCATGAGGTAAACCATGATGTCGTCCCGACAACCGATAACAGTCGATAGGTCTGCTATTCCTTGCTTAATCAAATCTTGAGCATTGCCCAGCCAAACGTCGGTACCGTGGGACAACCCTGACAACTGAAGCAACTCCGCAAAAGTCGTCGGATGCGTCTCGTCTACCATTCCACGTACGAAATTGGTTCCAAACTCTGGAATCCCCAACATCCCCGTAGGCGTCCCGATTTGCTCAGGTGTTACCCCTAGCACATCAGTCCCTGAAAAGAGTGCCATAACGCCTTCATCATCCATAGGAATTTCATTGGGATCAATACCAGACAAATCCTGAAGTTTCCGAATCATGGTCGGATCATCATGTCCCAGTACATCGAGTTTGAGGACGTTCTCGTCGATATCATGGAAGTTAAAGTGAGTGGTCTGCCATTCAGCCGTCACGTCATCTGCTGGATACTGGACAGGCGTAAAGTCGTAAACATCCATGTAGTTAGGAATAACAACGATTCCCCCCGGGTGTTGTCCCGTTGTCCGCTTGACACCAGCTGCACCTTGAGCGAGGCGTTCCACCTCTGCATCACGATAAAACTTGCCATAGTCTCGCTCGTAACCCTTGACAAATCCATAGGCAGTCTTGGCAGCCACCGTACCAACCGTTCCTGCACGGAAGGCGTATTCCTCGCCAAAGATATCACGTACATCCAAATGGGCGCTAGGTTGATCTTCTCCCGAGAAGTTCAAGTCAATATCAGGAACCTTGTCTCCATCAAAACCAAGGAAGGTTTCAAACGGAATATCCTGTCCGTTTTTACTGAGTTTGTGACCACAGTTTGGACAATCCTTATTGGGCATATCAAATCCTGAACCATACGAACCATCGGTGATAAACTCGCTGTATTGACACTGACCACAGACATAGTGAGGAGAGAGAGGATTAACCTCCGTAATCCCAATCATGGTCGCAACGAAACTAGATCCTACAGACCCACGAGAGCCAACCAAGTAACCCCGTTCATTGGAACGTTGAACCAGCATCTGCGATGCCAGATAAATCACAGCAAATCCATTCCCCAGAATGGAAGTCAATTCTTTTTCAATCCGCAAATCAACAATATCTGGCAGCGGATTTCCATAAATCTCAAAAGCTTTCTTATAGGTCAACTCAGCAACTGTTTCTTCAGCCTTGTCAATGAAAGGCGTATACAAGTCACCCTTAACTACCTCAACAGGTTCAAAGATATCTGCCAAGGCATTGGTGTTTTCAATAACCAATTTGCGAGCTAATTCCTCTCCCAAGAAGGCAAATTCATCCAACATTTCATTGGTCGTTCTAAAATGAGCTTTTGGAAGAGGAGCGGGTTGAGCATGTTCCCCATGACCGATAGTTCGGTTAATCATCGCCCCCTGTCCCAAACTACGAACAATTATTTCACGGTAAATCTCTTCTTCCGGTTCGATATAGTGAACATTTCCAGTAGCCAGAACAGGCTTACCAAGACGGTCTCCCACTTCTATCAAACTCTTTATAATGGTCTGGAGTTCTTCCATATCCTTGACCTGCTCCTTGGCAATCAAGGGAGCATAGATAGCTGGTGGCATGACCTCGATAAAGTCATAATACTTGGCCACCTCAATCGCCGCATCCACACCTTGGGAAACGACTGCATCAAAAACTTCACCTTCAGAGCAAGCTGAACCTAAAATCAAACCTTCCCGATGGGCATCTAAAACCGTTCTCGGAATCCGTGGCACCCCTTCAAAGTACTTAGTATTGGACAAAGAAACCAGTTTAAAGATATTTTTTAAACCTACCTGATTCTTGACATAAATGGTCGCATGTTTAATCCTAGCTTTTTTATAAGAATCTAGACTAATCAAATCAATGTTTAGTCTAGCCAAGTCGGTCACACCATGTTTTTCTGCTACTTCTTTGATAAAAATAAAGAGCAGACGACCAGTAGCTTCCGCATCATAATTGGCCATGTGGTGATGTTCCAAAGCCACACCAAAACGCTTGGTCAAAGGCCCCAAACCATGACGTTTATACTCAGGATAGAGATTTCTAGCAAACTCAAGTGTATCAATAACTGGCTGACTAATCCTTGGAAGACCATGACGCTCATAGTTGGCATTCATAAATCCAACGTCAAAGGTAGCATTGTGGGCAACTAAGACCGTATCCTTGCAGAATTCTTGGAATTCTTGCAAAACTTGTTCCAGTGGTTTGGCATTTTTGACATGGTCATCTGTAATTCCAGTCAACTCAGTAGTAAAAGCTGACAAGGGATGTCCAGGATTGATAAATTCATCAAATTCAGCAATAACATTCCCCTTGTACATCTTAGAGGCCGCAACCTGAATCAAGTCATTATAGATGGCTGAAAGACCTGTCGTTTCCACGTCAAAGACCACATAGGTCGCTTCTGACAATTCCATCTTCACTTCGTTATAAACGATAGGAACACGGTCCTCCACAATATTGGCTTCCATTCCATAAATCAGCTGGATTCCCGCTTTCTTAGCCGCCTTATAGCCGTGTGGGAAGGACTGGACATTCCCATGGTCCGTGATGGCAACCGCCTTGTGTCCCCACTTAGCAGCTGTCGCAACTATCTCTTCTACCTCTGGTAGAGCATCCATGGTCGACATATTAGTATGAGCATGAAACTCAACCCGACGCTCACCTTCTGGCATCAAATCCTTCCGCTCATAGTGAACAACTTCCTGCACATCCTGCACATTCATCGTCAAATCGCGTGTGAAGTTATTCATCTCCACATTCCCACGCACTCGGAGCCAAGAATTTTTCTTAATTAGATCAAACTTCTGAGCCTCTTCCTCGTTCTTAACCCACTTTTGCATAGAAAAACTTGAAGTGTAGTCCGTCATTTTAAAGTTGATCAAAACACGCCCTGTTCTGGTCACTTTTTGCTCCACATCAAAAACAACCCCTTCAAAGACCAAACGATTTTCCTCCGTCGTCACTTCGATCATAGGAGTAATCTCTGCCTTATCCAGCTTTGGTTTAGCTACAGCTTTTTTCGCTTGAAAATCAAAGGCTGGCTTCTCTTCCACTGGAGGAGGTGCCATCTGTTCCAGTTGTTCCATAGCACGGAGCGCTTCCTCATTGGCAGCTTGAACAATCTGTTCATTTTCCGCATGAAAGGCTTCTTCCTGCTCTTGAGTCAGCATATCATTTTTCTCTACTTGACAAGTAAAAGTTGGAAAGCCAAATTTTTCAAGTTGTTTAGCTAAATTAGGAAGATGATTCTTCTTAAAATGTTCCTTATCAATCGCCTCAGAGCCTTCAATAAATAGTTGATTGCCCTCCGCACGAACTCGCAAATTCTGATAAAGGGACTTAAAACCTTGACTAGCACATGGCCCCTCAGAGAAAGCCTCCCTATAGTAGGACTGCAAGAGTTGGTTTGAAAATTCTTGAGACAGAACCTTGATTTCGAAAATAGCTTTATTCCCTGTCTTAGAAAATTCTTCCCTCAAACCTTTCTTTAATTCTAAAAAAATTTCAATCGGTAAAATATTAGAAAATACGAAATGAAACTCCCATACCTTACTAATTTTATGAACCACAACTCGCTCAATATCGGCCTGTGCTAAAGCAGGAGCCTGTCTCATTTCAGCAGGCATCCCCAATTGATTCATCAAAATTTCAAAACTATTTGACATTCATTTTCCTCACATTATTCTTCTACTATTTTACCATATTTAGAGGTATTTTCTAAAGACAAAAGGAAGCCACTAAGTGACTTCCTTCTAGAGTGAGAACTGATTAGTCTTCACCTTTATTTTTCTTAATGATTTCTTCTTGTACTGACTTAGGTACGTCTTCGTAGTGGTCAAATACCATCATGAATGTACCACGTCCTTGAGATGCAGAACGAAGAACTGTTGCGTAACCGAACATTTCAGCAAGTGGAACGTAAGCACGAACGATTTGGCTGTTACCGTGTGCTTCCATACCATCTACACGTCCACGACGAGCAGTTACGTGACCCATAACATCACCAAGGTTTTCTTCTGGAACAGTGATTGTTACAAGCATCATTGGCTCAAGGATAGCTGGTTGTGCTGATTTAGCAGCTTCTTTAAGGGCAAGTGAAGCCGCGATCTTGAAGGCAGTTTCAGATGAGTCGACATCGTGGTATGAACCATCGTAAAGCTTAGCTTTAACGTCAACCATTGGGTAACCTGCAAGAACACCGTTAGCCATAGATTCTACCAAACCTTTTTCAACCGCTGGGATAAATTCACGAGGAACCACACCACCGACGATTGCGTTTTCGAATTCGAATCCTTTACCTTCTTCGTTTGGAGTAAATTCAATCCATACATCACCGAATTGACCTTTACCACCAGACTGACGTTTGAAGAATCCACGTGCTTGAGTAGAAGCACGGAATGTTTCACGGTAAGATACTTGAGGAGCACCTACGTTCGCTTCAACTTTGAACTCACGACGCATACGGTCAACAAAGACGTCAAGGTGAAGTTCACCCATACCAGAGATAACTGTTTCACCAGTTTCAACGTTTGTTTCAACGCGGAATGTTGGATCTTCTTCAGCCAATTTTTGAAGGGCGATACCCATCTTATCTTGGTCTGCTTTAGATTTTGGCTCAACCATCAATTGGATAACTGGTTCTGGAACGTTGATTGACTCAAGGATGATTTTAGCTTTTTCATCTGTCAATGAGTCACCAGTTGTAGTATCTTTCAAACCAACGGCAGCAGCGATATCACCTGAGTAAACAGTGTCAATTTCTTGACGGCTGTTAGCGTGCATTTGAAGGATACGTCCGATACGTTCACGTTTACCTTTAGAAGTGTTCAATACGTATGAACCTGATTGAAGAACACCTGAGTAAACACGGAAGAATGTCAAACGACCTACGAATGGGTCTGTCATGATTTTGAAGGCAAGAGCTGCAAATGGCTCTTCATCAGATGCTGGACGAGTTTCTTCTTCGTCTGTATCTGGGTTGATACCTTTGATTGCTGGGATGTCAAGTGGGCTTGGAAGGTAGTCGATAACCGCATCAAGCATCAATTGAACACCTTTGTTTTTGAAGGCAGAACCACACAATACTGGGAAGAATTCAACGTTGATAGTCGCTTTACGGATACCAGCTTTCAATTCTTCGTTAGTGATTTCTTCACCTTCGAGGTATTTCATCATCAATTCTTCGTCAGTTTCAGCAACTGCTTCGATCAATTTTTCACGGTATTCTTGAGCTTGGTCAAGGTATTCAGCTGGAATATCTTCTTCAAGGATATCTGTACCAAGGTCGTTAGTATAGATTTCAGCTTTCATCTTGATCAAGTCGATGATACCACGGAAGTCATCTTCAGAACCGATTGGCAATTGGATTGGGTGTGCGTTTGCTTGAAGACGATCGTGAAGTGTGCTTACAGAGTAAAGGAAGTCAGCACCGATTTTGTCCATTTTGTTGGCAAATACGATACGTGGAACTCCGTACTCAGTTGCTTGACGCCAAACTGTTTCAGTTTGAGGCTCAACACCTGATTGTGAGTCAAGAACGGTAACCGCACCATCCAATACACGAAGAGAACGTTGTACTTCGATTGTGAAGTCCACGTGTCCTGGTGTGTCGATGATGTTTACGCGGTGGTTGTTCCATTGAGCTGTTGTTGCAGCAGATGTGATAGTGATCCCACGTTCTTGCTCTTGCTCCATCCAGTCCATTTGTGACGCACCTTCGTGAGTTTCACCGATTTTGTGGATTTTACCAGTGTAGTAAAGAATACGCTCAGTAGTTGTTGTTTTACCAGCATCGACGTGAGCCATGATACCGATATTACGAGTTTTTTCAAGTGAAAATTCGCGTGCCATGAGGTTTGTTTCTCCTATTTATTTTTGATTTCTATTCTATTATAACATGATTTTAATAAAAACGGATAGGCAGGACCTACCCGTTCTCAATGTTTTCATGCTATTGTTGGTTTCGACTTGTAGATTTACAAATTGAATCGAACTCGGTCTAAAAGCCCAAGTTAGTTGAGTTGAGCTCAAGCTAAAAGTCTGGAGAAAAAGATGAATCTCATTGGTTGCAGTCGCAACCTGCTTCGATTCCCTATTTTCTCTGGGACTTTTTTAACGCTTTCGCATCCTATATTACCAACGGAAGTGTGCGAATGCACGGTTAGCTTCAGCCATACGGTGAGTGTCTTCACGTTTCTTAACAGCTGCACCAGTGTTGTTAGCAGCATCTAAGATTTCTTTTGCAAGACGGTCTTGCATTGTGTGTTCACCACGAAGACGAGCGATTGTTACCAACCAACGAAGTCCAAGTGTTGTACGACGTTCTGGACGAACTTCAACTGGGACTTGGTAGTTAGAACCACCAACACGACGTGCACGTACTTCAAGTACAGGCATGATGTTTTCCATAGCTGTTTCAAATACTTCAAGTGCATCGTTTCCAGTAGCTTCTTTGATTTGCTCAAAGGCACCGTAAACGATTGAAGCAGCTGTACCACGTTTACCATCAAGCATAACGCGGTTGATAAGACGAGTAACTAGTTGTGAATTGTAAAGCGGATCTGGCAATACGTCACGTTTTGGAGCTCTATTTTTACGACTCATTTCTCTTTATCCCCTTTCCTTATGCTTTTGGACGTTTAGTACCGTATTTAGAACGGCCTTGTTTACGATCGTTAACACCTGCAGTATCAAGTGCACCACGGACGATATGGTAACGTACCCCTGGAAGGTCTTTTACACGTCCACCACGAAGAAGCACCACGCTGTGCTCTTGCAAGTTGTGTCCGATACCTGGGATGTAGGCAGTAACTTCGATAAGGTTGCTCAAACGTACACGAGCGAATTTACGAAGGGCTGAGTTAGGTTTTTTAGGTGTCATTGTTCCAACACGAGTTGCAACACCACGTTTTTGTGGTGAAGAAACGTTTGTTTGAACTTTTTTATGACTGTTGTAACCAACGTTCAAAGCTGGTGATTTAGATTTTTCTACTTTTGATTTACGCGGTTTGCGAACCAATTGGTTAATTGTAGGCATCTACATTCTCCTGTGTTTTTTTATTTTTGGTGATGATACACTTGGTGACAGCTATCATCTGTGTGTACTTTTGCAACATTTGTCAGCACGTCCCTGTACACTCTTGAGAGACCAAAAGTAAAAAGTACCGTCTATTATTGTAACAAAATTTTCACCTCATTGTCAAGATGTTTTTCTTTTTTCTTGTTAATTTTAGCTCTTGGTACCACCTTATACTAAATGAAAATCATAGAGCAAACTAGGAAGCTAGCCACAGGCTGCTCAAAGCACTGCTTTGAGGTTGTAGATAAGACTGACAAAGTCAGTCACATATATAATCTAAGGCGACGCTGACGAGGTTTGAAGAGATTTTCGAAGAGTATTAGACGAAACAAAAAGGAGGAAACTAAGCCCCCTCAAGTTACAAATTATTTCTTTGAAACACTTCAATTTTAGCACATAATGGTTTTCGAGATAGGATAGTATCACAACCAACCAGATTCTTTCGCGATATTAGCTGCCTCTGTTCGATTACCTGCATCTAGTTTCGAAAGAATATTGGTGACATAGTTTCGGACTGTTCCGTTGGATAGATAAAGTTGATCTGCAATTTCTTGGTTAGAGAAACCCTGAGCGATTCCCTTTAAAACTGCGACTTCTTGCTCTGTTAATGGATTGGGATGCGTCATCACCACTTCCATCAATTCAGGAGAATACTCCTTACGTCCTTCGAGGACGGTGTGCAAGGTTTGCATGAGGTCTGCAATGCTTCTTTCTTTTAATACATAAGCATCTACACCAGCCTTGACCGCACGTTCAAAATACCCAGGACGCTTGAAGGTCGTCACCACAACCACCTTTGTTTCTAGATTTTCTGCTCGTATCCACTCCAAGACTTCAAGACCTGTCTTAACAGGCATTTCTACGTCAAGGATGGCGATATCAACAGACTCCTTTTCTAATAGTTGGATTGCTTCCTGCCCATTCTTGACTTGAAGAACAGACTCCACATCCGGTTGAAGCGTGAGCAATTGACACATAGCATCTCGCAACATACTTTGATCTTCTGCGACTAATACTTTCATCTACATTCTCTCCTTATAAGCTAGTCGAACCTGAACTTCTGTCAGTTGTTTTTGACTAATTACATTTACCTCTCCCGAAAATGGAAGGACACGATCTCGAACTGTATGGAGCTCATTCCCTTTTATTGAAGTAAAACCACAACCATCATCTCTTACTGTTAAAAGGAGTTCTTTCTCTGTCCGTTCTAATCTTAAGTAAGCTTTAGACGCTTTAGCATGCTTGATGATATTGGTTGCCAGTTCTAATAAAATCATAGCAGCCGTGGACTCCATATCCTGGGTCAAGCTAGCCTTGTCCAAGTGATTGTCAACTTGAACCTCAATGCCAGCAATTTCTAGCATCTTTTTGACAGTTTCAAGTTCTGAAGCTAAGGTCCGTGACTTCAGATTTTCCACAATAGTTCGTACTTCATTCATGGAATCCTTGCTTATCTGCTGAATTTCTTTTAATTCCTTCTCCACCTGTGGATAAGCCTCCATCTGAAATAACTGCAAGGCGAGATCCGTTTTGACACTCAGCATAGCAAAGGTGTGTCCCAGACTATCATGCAAATCCTGACCGATACGACTGCGTTCATTTTCTGCTAGCAAGAGATTTATCTGGGCATTTTGCTTAGCCTGAGCTTCTTTCAAATCCTCTACAATTCGAACCCGAACCAAGCCAAAAGTCATCAAATCGACAAAAGTAAGAATCCCAAGCAGATAGAATAGAAACTCAACTTCGATTTTCTGAATAATCAACAGTTGCCCTACAACAAACACTTGAGTAAGGAGAAAAGTCCAGACATGTAAAGACTTTAAACTACGTATACCGAAATGATAAATTAAGAGATTGGAAAGGAAAAAGAAGAACCAGATATAATTCGCAGCAACAAAGGCAGTATAGCCAGCTACATAGACCAGCATGATTCCCCAGAAAAGCCAAGAAAGACGCTGGTTCTTAGTTATTAAAACACCCAAATACGCCACTACAAATAGAATATCAATCAATAAATGCCAGACAGGAAGCTCCCCAGTCACTACAGGAATGATGGAAAAAACCATAAAAATCAAACTGGCCCAATACATATAATCTATACTTTTCAGTCTTTCAAGCATTAAGAATTCTCCTTATGACCTTGAAGGTAAATGGTCAAACCAAATAAAACTGCTGAAAAAACAAGTAGATAAACTGTGGCTGATAAATTGATGCCAGCCTCATTTAAGAAGGTCTTAAGCAACTCCATCAACTGATAGGTCGGTAGGCACTTCCCGATTGCTTGCATCCAGTCTGGAAATAAAGAGATGGGCATCCAGAGTCCACCTAAGACAGCCAATCCTAGATAAAGAAGATTGCCCACGACAGACATCAACTGACTAGTTGGTAAGAGAGTCAAGGCCAAACCAAGGGCTACAAAAGCTACACTTCCAACTATCAGCAAGAGCGCAGCACCAACCCAGCTTCCTAGAGGCATGTCCACACCTCTTACAAAATGCCCAACTGAGAAAACCACCAAGATTGAAACCAAATAATCAATCAACATACTTGTTATCTTTGATAGATAATATTCTACCATATTTACAGGGCTATGACGTAATGTTTTCTGCCAGTTGTTGATCTTGTCGGTTTGTAAAACAACTGGGAATGAGAAGATAGCTGTCGACATCATGGAAAAAGCCGTCATGGAGATGAGGTAGTCGCGCATAAAATTAGTCGGTCCACCTGGTGTTTCCTGGTACATGCCTGAAAAAAATAAATAGAAGGCTGTCGGCATCCCTACTGATAACAAATAATAGACTAGTTGCCGTTTGGTCAATAGAAATTCTATCTTGTTTAGTGCGATCCATCGTTTCATCTTAGTCATCTCCCTTTTGTGTTTCTTCAAAGATTGTATCCAGCAAGCTACGATTATTGACTTCAATTTCTTGAATCCTACATCCTGCTCGAACTAATAGTTCCCAGAAAGCATCTGCTTCGCGTGTGACTACTTGTAGAGCATCCTGTTTTTGTGACCAGTTTTCAACCAAGTTTGACTGTTCGACAACTTCCTTATATGCTAGAGGAAGGATAAAGTGCTTTTCAATCTCCTCATTGCGCATGGCTAGAGGTGTTGTATCGCGAATCAACTCTCCCTTATTCAAGACCAAGATTCGGTCCGCTGTATGCTCTACCTCTTCGATGTAATGGGACGAATAGAGAATGGTAACTCCCTGCGCTTTTAGATCCTGAACAATTTCCCAAAAACGTTGGCGGGTTGAGGTATCCATGGCCGCAGTTGGCTCATCTAAAAAGACAAGTTTTGGTCGGCCAATCAAGGTTAAGACAAAAGAGAAAAGACGCTTTTGCCCACCTGACAATTTTTCTGCAAATTGCTCTTTTTGTTGCTTGTCAAACTGCAATAGTTGATCGATTTCCTGGTTGCTCAAGGGATTTAGATAAATGCTTTGAAAGAAAGCAATCAACTCTTTAACCTTTAGTTTTTGAACAATAACATTTTCTTGAGGAAGATAGGATCTGGTGTAGTCTAACTTGGAACTCGTCACTGGCAATCCTTGGATAGATATTTGTCCGCTAGTAACCAGTTTATCTCCCAATAAACAGTCTAGCAGTGTGCTCTTCCCAGCACCATTTGGACCAATCAAGGCAATGCATTCACCTTCAGCTACCTCAAAGGAAATATCCTTCAAAATAGCCTTGCCCTTGATGTTTTTATGTAAGCCTTGAACCTTAATCATGTTCATGATATTCTCCTTCCAGCCACTCCTTTCCCATCGGAAAGGCAATAAAAATCATAAATCCTAATCCCCATGCACCACGGATGAATTGGTGAAGGAAGGCTTGATCAAACCAACCTGTAAACATTTCTACCAACCATACCACTAGTGACAGTCCAATAAAAAGATAGAGAATCGCATTTTTCATTTTTCAAACTCCTTTTTCACATCTGAGACCAATTTTAATCCTTCTCGGATCAACCAAGACATCATGCTGAAACCTGCAAATAACTCCCAAGGAAAATGATAGAAGTCTTCATCCAACCCAGAAAACATGAGATAAGTCATGACTCCTGCTGCTACTAAACTCATTACGACAATTACTTTATGTTTCATTTTTTCTTCCTCCATTTCATACTTCAATTATAGACTTTTGAAGTTAGCAGATTCATACTTCAATTATAGACTTTTGAAGTTAGCAGAGCTAGATGCTTCTGTCACTAGGAAATATGACAAATGTCATAAAAGATTCTGTTTAAAAAATCAAGAAACATTTCACAACAAAACACGAGTACAAAAGAATTTATAGTCACTTCCGTCAAAGTGATATCAAATTTAGACTAAAATGTAAACTAATACTTATTTAAAAACTCAAGAGAAGAAATTTTTATCCTATAAGCACAAATATTATACGTTGTGCCAAAAGATTTTTTATTGCTTTCTTAAAAATTAGTAAAATTTATAAAAACCCTTAATTTTAAACGTGTATACCTAAATTTTAATTGAATATCAGTTTATAAAATGAATTACTCATACCAAAAAAGAGAGAACCAAACCGATTCTCCCTTAAAGTAAATAAAAAAGATACCTTAAGTATCCAGATAATT
>NZ_JANCPI010000015.1:0-58858 GCF_024295435.1 Streptococcus sp. CF7_Ac1-8
GTGAAAGTGAAATTACCTGATGGTCGTATTATTACAGTGGAAGTTCCTGTAACAGTAACACCTAAATCACAAAATGGTGGAGGAGTCATTGCTCAAAATGGCGGTTCAACTGTGCAGATTGTAACGGAATATCTTGATGAAAATGGTAATCGAATTACTTCAGATAAAGAAGGAAAACACAATCCAATAGAGTTGGAAGGATATGAATTTAGTCATTCAACAACGGATGCTAAAGGAAATACACTACATCACTATAAGAAAGTGACAAACCCAATCAATCAAGAGCAACCAAGCTTCCCAGAGACTCCTACAACTCCAGAAAAACCAGTAGCTACTCCAGTTCAGACAAGTTCTACAGATTCTAAACCAGTAGCTGTTGAAACAGCCATAGCCAATGATAAGAAGGAATTACCAAATACTGGTACAGAGGATAAGGCTGGTCTAGCTAGTCTTGGACTTCTTGGAATGTTGAGTGCATTCGGACTTGTAGCTCGTAAGAAAAAAGAAGACTAAGAAAGAAAAACTTCCTTTCTAAAGTTCAATAGAAAAATAGACTGAGGTGAAAACTTCAGTCTATTTCTTTTGGCTATGAAAAAATCCCCTGGCAAGTACCAGAGGATAAGGGATTATTTCATTGTTGGGAAGAGCAATACATCACGGATAGTGGTTGTATCAGTGAGGAGCATGCAGAGACGGTCGATACCGATTCCCAAACCACCTGTTGGTGGCATACCGTATTCAAGAGCCTCAATGTAGTCATAGTCGATACCGGTTGCTTCATCGTCACCAAGTTCTTTGGCTTTAGCTTGGGCTTCAAAACGGCTAAGCTGGTCGATTGGGTCGTTCAACTCAGTAAAGGCATTACCGTACTCCTTAGTCATGATGAAGAGCTCGAAACGGTCAGTAAAGCGTTCGTCTTCAGGATTTTTCTTAGCGAGAGGAGATACAGCTACTGGATGTCCATAGACAAAGGTTGGTTGGATCAAGGTTTCTTCAACATACTCTTCAAAGAAAGCATTGATGATGTGGCCAACTTCAGTGTAGTGTTTCTCAACTGGAACTTTCTTTTCAGCAGCGATAGCTTTGGCTTCTTCCAAAGTCATATCTTGCCAGAAATCTACACCAGTAATTTCTTTGATGGCATCCACCATGTGAACTCGTTTAAATGGTTCGTTAATCTTGATTTCAGTTCCTTGATAGTTAACTGGACCATCACCTTTGACTGATTTAGCAGCGTGTTGGATAATACCTTCAGTCAAGTCCATAATGTCTTGGAAATCTGCATAAGCTTGGTACACTTCGATAGAAGTAAACTCAGGGTTGTGAGTAGCATCCATTCCTTCGTTACGGAAGATACGTCCGATTTCGTAAACACGTTCCATACCACCAACGATTAGGCGTTTCAAGTGAAGCTCAGTCGCGATACGAAGTACCATGTCAATGTTTTGGGCATTGTGGTGGGTGATAAATGGACGGGCAGCAGCACCACCAGCTTCGTTGTGAAGAACAGGTGTTTCCACTTCAAGGAAGCCTTTTTGGTCAAGGTAACGACGAATTTCAGAGATGATTTTTGAACGAGTGACAAAACGCTCGAAGCTTTCACGGTTCGAAATCAAGTCAAGGTAACGTTTACGGTAAATTGTTTCAACGTCTGTCAAACCATGGAATTTTTCTGGAAGTGGACGAAGTGCTTTAGACAAGTGAGTGATGTGAGTAGCTTTGATAGAGAGTTCTCCCATATCTGTACGCATCACTTGGCCTTCGACACCAAGGAAGTCACCAAGGTCTGCTTTTTTGAAGATTTCGTAGTTTTCTTCACCGACAGCATCCTTACGAACGTAGATCTGGATTTGACCTTCGCGGTCTTGAAGGTGGGCAAAACCAACTTTACCTTTACCACGTTTGGTTACCAAGCGTCCTGCGATAGTAGCTGTTTCATTTTTATCATGTAATTGTTCTTTATCAAGGTCAGCAAATTTATCTTTTAATTCTTGTGAATTTGCAGTGCGTTCAAAGCGTTTTCCGAAAGGATCGATTCCTTGTTCACGAAGCGCAGCCATTTTTTCACGGCGAACGATCTGCTGGTCATTTAGTTCTTCCATATGTTCTGTTGACATGGGATCCTCCTAGTTTTACTCAAAATTGAATACGATGAGTCATTTTTTGCGATACTCCCATTTTATCATAAATAGCCAAGAAATTCACGGATAATCTTTAAAAACTAAAAAGAACTTGACGCTAAAATCAAGTTCTTTGTTGATATGAGGTATCATTCCACGTATCGAGAGTGAATGTTTCAAAATCATGGGTTTCAAGAATGGTTAGGCTGGCATTTGCTAGACCGCCATCTTTACGAAGAAGAGGCTCTTTATAACCTAAAAGAGTACGAAGACTAGCAGTAAGATTGGCGCCGTGTCCGACAATTAGAATACATTCAGCTGGACTATCTTTGAGTGATTTGATAAATTGGATGGTCCGTTGCGTGGTGCTATAGAGGGATTCAGCTCCGAACATTTGAGTGTCAAACTTGGCAAGATTTGAACGGAAAGCCTGGATTTGTTGCGGGTAAATAGCTTCCAAGGTTGCAATCTTCAAACCTTCCAACTTCCCCAGCTGCCATTCACGAAGATTGGGAACGCTTTTTAAAGGACAGGGAGTTTGAAGTTGGCTTTGGATAATCTCAGCAGATTTGACAGCTCGAGGTAAATCACTTGAATAAATCTGATCAAAAGGGATATCCTTGAGATACTGGCCAAGTCGTTTTAGGGTGTCAATGGATTCAGGAAGAAGGGGAGAATCGCCACTAGCACCTTGAAAGCGTCCTTCCTGATTCCAGACCGTACGGCCGTGGCGGACAAAGTAGAGTTTCATTACTTGCTGTCCTCCAAGATATCTGCAAAGTCAGCCTTTACAAAGCTAGCCAAGTCTTGTGGTGCGATGATAATACTGTGACCAAGTTCTCCAGCGGATACAATCATTTGATCCAAGTCTAGAGCAATCTTATCGATAAAAATGGGATAATTATGTTTCTGATGAATACCGACAGGATTATTGGCTCCGTGAATGTATCCTGTTGTTTTTTCCAAGTCCTTTTGTGGAACCATGCTCACTTTTTTATTGCCAGAAAATTTGGCTAGTTTCTTTTCAGACAAGTGTTGAGTGATAGGCACAATTCCGATAATCGGTCCTGTCTTGTCTCCTAAAAGAGCCAAGGTTTTGAAAATCTGATTTCGTTCATAACCTTGCGGAAGTTCTCCTTCAAGCGCATTGATTTGAATCCCCTGATGTGGGATACCTGCTTTGGACAGGATTTGTTCCACCAATGTTTTTTTGATTTTAATTTTTTTTGCCATTATTTATACTTATCCTCCAATTGGCTCATCCAAATACCCAGCCAGATTCCTAAGGCAAAGAAGAAGGCGATGATGACATACCCAACAAGTGAAATACCGGTATATTGGATACTTTCAGCGTTCCCTGCATTTGGAATCAAGATCAAAAGGGTACTTGATAGGACGATTCCGATGATGAAATGATAGACACGTGAGTGGTAGTTATTTAAGGCATAATCCATCAATTTTGAAAAAATGATGAGAGTGGCACCTGCTCCGATTCCAATCGGGAAGAAGGTTCCCAAGAGGTCAAAGGTTTTGAAACCTGTCAACATAGGAGCATAGAGTCCCAAAATTAAAAGTAGATTTGATGGACTGAGACCAGGAACCAATACACCAAGAGCCAGTAGTGCACCTGCTAGGACGAAATTAAGAAAGCTGGCACTTAAGGTTCCAACGACGAAATTTAAGGCATAGAGACCTAGTCCAGAAATGATAAAGGTTGCCCAGAACCAAGCTAGATCAATCTTGTCTCTGTCAGATTCTCGAGTCGATTCTTTGAGGAGGCTAGGAACAGTACCAATAATGGCACCTGCAAAGCTCCATAAGACAAAGACCTGATAATTTTCAAGCAGGTATTCAATCGGGTAAGAAAATAAGCCTATTCCCAAAAGCATACCGATGGCAACGGGAATAAAGTACAAAACATTTTCTTTAAAGTCTTTAAAGGGATGGGCCAGAAAGCCAATCATCCGTTCATAAATTCCTAAGATCGCTGCTAAAACTCCTCCAGAAATTCCCGGTAGGATAAATCCAAGAGCAATTACAATCCCTTTAATAAGGCGTGCTAACCATGAGAGCATATTTTTCCTCCAACTATTTCTATTTCAAAAACTCCTTACTATATTGTATCATAATCAAACACAAAAAGAAAAAGCAAATGGTAAACAAATGCTTTTAAGGTTTTAAAAATAGTTTTCTAAAGGTTTCTTCTTTGTTTTTTAAGGAAGAGATGACGTTGATATCCAAATCGTGGTCAAAACCAGCAATTTTTCCTTTAGAAGTGTACTGGTGGATGTCGTAATCTAAATCAGTTTTTGGAGTTGCCTCGTAAAATCCTGAGTCAGAACCATAGGAAGGAATCCAAACAGACGTAAACTTGTCTGTATCAATACTGTGTTCTTCCATGAAGTAGATTCCGACGTAGATTCCGATGTTTTTAGCACCCAGTGATTCTAGCTTTGCTCGGAAAGCTTCAACACCCTCGTTCATATTGGACATGGTTTTTTCTTCCACGTCTAGCCAATAGTAACTTGGACTGTATGGCGAAGAGGCGTTATAGAATACCTCGGCAGCCTTTTCCATCTCTTGGACATTTTTTCCAGCAACATAAGCATAGACACCAACTGGGACATTTCGTTTTTGAAATTCGGTGATATGGGTTTTAAAGGCCTTATCTACCCCATTAACAAAGGAGGCATCGTTCTCTTTGGACGTTTGAGCGCCACTATGGACGCGAACAATAGCTCCAGAAATGTTTTGGGACAGAGTATCGTAATTGATTTCCTCAGGACGCTGCCAACCAGAAACATCAATTACCGGTTTATCTATATTGTGTAGCGCTTGTGTTTCTACTTGCGCGATATTTGACTTTGTTTTTACAGGATGGTCTTCAAAACGAGGGCGATTCAGGATTAAAATGAAAATCATAATCCCAAAAAAAACAAATAAAATAAGCGGATTAATTTTCTTTCTCATATCTTACAATTTTACCTTAAAAATGAAAAAAAATCAAAAAAATACTCAAAAAATGGGTTAAGGAAAGGACTTTAGAGCATTTTTTCATTCAAGAGCGCGGAATGATTTGAAATATGGTATAATAAAAGGGAATTTCTAGAGAAAAGAGAAGATTATGTCAAATTATGCCATTATTTTAGCAGCGGGTAAAGGGACTCGCATGAAATCTGATTTGCCAAAAGTGTTGCACAAGGTTGCGGGTATTTCTATGCTGGAACATGTTTTCCGCAGCGTGGGAGCTATCCAACCTGAAAAGACAGTAACAGTTGTGGGACACAAGGCGGAATTGGTTGAAGAGGTCTTGGCTGGACAGACAGAATTTGTGACTCAATCTGAACAGTTGGGAACTGGTCATGCGGTTATGATGACAGAGCCAATCTTAGAAGGTTTGTCAGGTCACACCTTGGTCATCGCAGGAGATACTCCGTTAATTACTGGAGAAAGCTTGAAAAACTTGATTGATTTCCACATCAATCATAAAAATGTGGCCACTATCTTGACTGCTGAAACAGATAATCCTTTTGGCTATGGACGAATTGTACGTAATGACAATGCTGAGGTTCTTCGCATTGTGGAGCAGAAGGATGCTACAGATTTTGAAAAACAAATCAAGGAAATCAACACTGGAACTTACGTTTTTGACAACGAGCGTTTGTTTGAAGCTTTGAAAAACATCAACACCAACAATGCTCAAGGCGAATACTATATTACAGATGTCATTGGTATTTTCCGTGAAGCTGGTGAAAAAGTTGGTGCTTATACTTTGAAAGATTTTGATGAGAGTCTTGGGGTAAATGACCGTGTAGCTCTTGCGACTGCTGAGTCGGTTATGCGTCGTCGCATCAATCATCAACACATGGTCAATGGCGTTAGCTTTGTTAATCCAGAAGCAACTTATATCGATATTGATGTTGAGATTGCTCCTGAAGTTCAAATCGAAGCCAATGTTACCTTGAAAGGCCAAACGAAAATTGGTGCTGAGACTCTTTTGACAAATGGAACGTATGTAGTGGATAGCACTATCGGAGCAGGAGCTGTCATTACTAACTCTATGATTGAGGAAAGCAGTGTTGCAGATGGTGTGACTGTCGGACCTTATGCCCACATTCGTCCAGGTTCAAGTCTAGCTGCCCAAGTTCATATTGGTAACTTTGTTGAGGTGAAAGGTTCTTCTATCGGTGAGAATACCAAGGCTGGTCATTTGACTTATATCGGAAACTGTGAAGTGGGTAGCCACGTTAATTTTGGTGCTGGAACTATTACAGTCAACTATGACGGCAAAAACAAATACAAGACAGTCATTGGTAACAATGTCTTTGTTGGTTCAAATTCAACCATTATTGCGCCAGTAGAGTTAGGTGACAATTCCCTCGTTGGTGCTGGTTCAACTATTACCAAAGACGTTCCAGCAGATGCGATTGCTATTGGTCGCGGTCGTCAGGTCAATAAAGACGAATATGCGACTCGCCTCCCTCATCATCCTAATAATCAGTAGGAGTCTGTCATGGAATTTGAAGAAAAAACGCTTAGCCGAAAAGAAATCTATCAAGGACCAATATTTAAACTGGTTCAAGATCAGGTTGAATTACCAGAAGGCAAGGGAACTGCCCAACGGGATTTGATTTTCCACAATGGAGCTGTCTGTGTTTTAGCAGTAACGGATGAGCAAAAACTCATCCTGGTCAAGCAGTACCGCAAAGCCATTGAGGCAGTCTCTTACGAAATTCCAGCTGGAAAATTGGAAGTAGGAGAGAACACAGACCCTGTAGCAGCAGCCCTTCGTGAATTAGAGGAAGAAACAGCCTATACAGGGAAGTTAGAACTCTTGTACGATTTTTATTCAGCCATTGGTTTCTGTAATGAAAAACTAAAACTATACCTAGCAAGTGATTTGACAAAAGTGGAAAATCCGCGTCCGCAGGATGAAGATGAAACCTTGGAAGTCCTTGAAGTGAGCCTAGAAGAAGCCAAGGAATTGATCCAATCAGGTCACATCTGTGATGCCAAGACAATTATGGCTGTTCAATACTGGGAATTGCACAAAAAATAGAGGAGGTCAGTATGGGTAAACCTTTATTAACGGATGAAATAATCGAAAGAGCTAATAGAGGCGAAAAAATTTCAGGTCCTCCTTTGCTAGATGATGAGGAGACTAAGATTTTACCAACCTCTTCTTCCCGTTTTGGTTATGCCAATCCTAAGGATCATGGTTTTAGCCAGGAAACCTTGAAGATTCAGGTCGAACCGTCTATTCATAAAAGCCGTCGCATTGAAAATACCAAGAGAAATATCTTCAATTCTAAGTTAAATAAGATTTTATTTGCAGTCATCTTTCTCTTGATTTTGCTTGTCTTAGCAATGAAACTTTTGTAATAGAAAAGGAATTGAAATGAAAATAGGAATTATTGCGGCTATGCCAGAAGAACTGGCGTATCTGGTCCAGCATTTAGACAATGCCCAGGAGCAAGTTGTTTTAGGGAATACCTATCACACAGGAACCATTGCCTCTCATGAAGTCGTTCTTGTAGAAAGTGGAATTGGTAAGGTCATGTCTGCTATGAGTGTGGCGATTTTGGCTGATCATTTCCAAGTGGATGCTTTGATTAACACGGGATCAGCTGGGGCAGTAGCAGAAGGTATTGCTGTTGGAGATGTTGTGATTTCTGACAAATTAGCCTATCATGATGTGGATGTCACAGCTTTTGGCTATGCTTATGGACAAATGGCGCAACAACCGCTTTATTTTGAATCAGATAAAACCTTTGTCGCCAAAATTCAAGAGAGTTTATCTCAATTGGATCAAAACTGGCATCTTGGTTTGATTGCTACAGGAGATAGTTTTGTTGCAGGAAATGATAAGATAGAAGTGATTAAGTCCCATTTCCCAGAAGTTTTAGCTGTTGAGATGGAGGGTGCAGCTATTGCTCAAGCAGCGCATGCTCTTGATCTTCCAGTCTTAGTCATTCGCGCTATGAGTGACAATGCCAACCATGAAGCAAACATCTCTTTTGATGAGTTTATTATCGAAGCTGGACGTCGCTCTGCCCAAGTCTTATTAGCCTTTTTGAAGGCTTTAGATTAAGCGGAAATTTGACAGTTTTTCTAGCTTATGATAAGATTTAAGTAAAGAAAAGCTAGAAAACGTTTCAGAGGATATTATGAGTATTGAAATGACCGTCAGTGAGATTGCAGAGGTTTTAGGATTATCTCGTCAAGCAATCAATAACCGTGTCAAAGAATTACCAGAAGAAGACACAGATAAAAATGACAAAGGGGTAACGGTAGTTACCAGAAGTGGCTTGATTAAGCTAGAAGAAATCTATAAAAAAACGATTTTTGAAGATGAGCCTGTCAGTGAAGATGTCAAGCAACGTGAACTGATGGAGATTCTGGTTGATGAGAAGAATGCAGAAATTCTCCGTCTTTATGAACAATTAAAAGCCAAGGATCGTCAGTTATCAGAAAAAGACGAGCAGATGCGTATCAAAGACCGTCAGATTGCTGAGAAAGACAAACAACTCGATCAGCAGCAACAATTGACCCTTCAAGCTATGAAGGATCAAGAAAATCTTAAGCTAGAGCTGGACCAAGCAAAAGAAGAAGTCCAATCCACTAAGAAAGGCTTTTTTGCTCGTTTATTTGGAGGATAATCAAGGAGCTGTTTAGGTTACATGCTAACCTGATGGCTTCTTTTGTTTGTGAATGCTATAGTTGCTTAGAACAAAGATAGTAGAGGAGAAGGATAGAATGGAACGATTAGAAGATTACATTGCTTTTGACTTAGAATTTAATCAGCACGAAGGACAAACACACCTAATTCAAGTATCGGCAGTGCGTTTTAAAGATGGTCAGGAAATCGACGCCTATGATTCCTATGTTCATACCAGCGTTCCCTTAAAAAGTTTTATCAATGGTTTGACAGGGATTACGGCTGAGACCTTAAAAGATGCTCCACCAGTGGAGAAAGTCATAAAAGAATTCCAAGAGTTTGTGGGTTCTTTGCCAATGGTAGGTTACAATGCTGCTAAAAGTGATTTGCCTATTCTAGCAGAGCATGGTTTAGACTACAGCCAGCAGTACAAGGTGGATTTGTATGATGAAGCTTTTGAACGTCGGAGTTCGGATTTACACGGTATTGCTAATCTCAAGTTGCAAACTGTTGCCTCATTTCTTGGATTTCAAGGTCAGTCTCATAATAGTTTAGAGGATGCTCGTATGACGGCGCGTGTTTACGAGTCCTTTCTAGAGTCGGATCAAGCTAGAGAATTGTTAGGGACAGAAAGTAGCCTTTCAAACAATCCTTTTGGAGGCCTGGACTTGTCTCAATTATTTGACTAGGAGTACCTATGAAACCTGAAAAACCTAAAAATCTAGGTTTTAAGCAGATATACTTTAATCTAGATAAAATACTCTTTCTTTTCTTTTTGACTTTCATGATGATTGAGTTTGTCTGGTTACCACTTAATTCTTGGATTGCTGGACTGTTGCTCCGTCAGACAGGCTATCTCTTTCTTTCCTACAACAATATTTTTGCCATTATAACGGGTTCACCCTTTATTAGTCTTGCTTTATTTGTTCTGGTAATTGTTAATTTATTGGTCGCCTATTACCAGATAGGACTTCTCTTTATTGGTGCTCGGCATTTATTATGCCATGAAAAAAGGACCTTGCTGGAGTACAGTCGTAAGGTCTTTCGCCAAAGTTTCTTGTTTATGAAGCAAGTGACGCTTTCCAAAATAGCCTTTATCTTCTTTTATGTCATGATGCTCTTTCCATTGATTCGAAAGATTTTAAAGATTTATTATCTTAATAAAATTGTGATTCCGGAATTTATTGTAGCCTATGTAGAAGATAAATATTGGTTAGTCGGTTTGGTAGTCACTGTTCTGGCCTTACTACTGTTTTACATTTCAGTGCGTTTCATGTTTTCCCTACCTCAGCTTTTATTTGAGAAGAAAACAGTCAAAGAAGCAGTCAGATACAGTCTAGAAAAGACAAGAAAGTACTCCTGGTTTTATACTTGGAACTTGCTTTGGATTGTCGTCAAAACCTACCTATTTTTCATTCTTTTATTGATTCCAATCTTGGCAAGTCAGGCACTGATGGATGGTCTGACTCATAAGGAATCTCTTGTACTGGGAATTATCAATTTTGTCTTGATTAAGAATTTCCACTATATGGCCTTGACCTATTTTCTCATTAAGTTTGTTTCTTTTTTGACAGGGGAAGAATTAGAAATCACACCAAGGAGAAAGAAAGACCACTGGATGAGATGGGGAGTGATGGGCTGTGCTTGTATCTTTTTCGCTCTTGAGGGTTATGTTTATTTAGAAGCTCCAGTTTCACATAAACCTTTAATCATTTCTCACAGGGGAGTATCTAATAAGAATGGTGTCCAAAATACTGTCCAATCTCTAGAAAGGACAGCCCAACTAGGTCCAGACTTTGTTGAGACGGATGTTCAGGAAACAAAAGATGGCCAGTTTGTCATGATGCATGATGCCAATATCAAGAAATTGACAGGAGTTAATGCCAATCCTCAGGATCTCACTTTGGAAGAATTAACCAAACTCAATATTTCAGAAAATGGTTATCATAGCAAGGTGTCCAGTTTTGATGACTATCTCAATAAAGCCAATGAATTGCATCAAAAACTCCTCATTGAAATTAAAACCAGTCGAAAAGATAGCCCAGATATGATGAAACGCTTTATGGAAAAATATGGAACTGTTCTTAAGCAGAATGGTCACCAAATGCAATCCTTGGACTACCATGTGATTGACCAAGTTTTAGCCTACGATACTCAAATTCCAGTCTTTTTCATCCTACCTTACAATAGTATCTTTCCAAGAACAAAAGCCACAGGTTACACCATGGAGTATTCAACCTTGGATGAAAATTTTGTCAATAAGCTTTGGAATACGGATCAGAAATTGTACGTGTGGACCATTAATAGTTCAGAGTCCTTTGATAAATCTGTTCAGCTAGGAGCAGATGGCATGATAACAGATGACTTGGAAATGATTCAAGATCAGGTTACCATTGCCCAAGAAGACCCAGAGTACACTGAATTGCTTTTCAAACAGGCCATGGAATTCTTTAATTTTTAGTAAGCAAAAAGAGGAACAATTGTTCCTCCCATGATAGGCAAGTATTCTCTTGAATGCTTGTTTTTCTTATGCTTAGAATGGCAATTTTCCAGCGAAAGCCCCCAATTTTTTCTTGGTCGTTTCATCAATTTGCTCAAGAGCAGAGTTGATGGCTTGAACAGTCATATCAGAAAGAGTTTCAAGGTCTTCTGGATCAACGACAGCTGGATTGAAGTCAATGCTGACAACTTTCTTGTCACCAGTTAAGGTCGCTTGGACAAGGTCTTGAGCAGATTTGCCAACAAATTGCATAGCAGCAAGTTCAGCTTGGCTTTGTTCCATTTGTTTTTGAAGTTTTTGTGCTTGACGCATCATGTTTTGCATGTTCATCATGGTGAATTGTAGTTTCCTTTTATCTTATTTTCTTTCCTATTTTATCAATTTTGGGGTTAAAAGTCTATTGTTAGTATAAATCCTCCAACATTAAATTACCAAAGAGATTTTCGAAGAGTACGAGTCTGGAACATGAAAACAGCAGTTAATTTCAAGAAAGAAAAAAGAACAGCCGAAACTGTTCTTTTTATCATTATTTGAGACCGTATTTTTTGTTGAAACGATCCACGCGTCCATCTGCTTGAGTGAACTTTTGACGTCCAGTGTAGAATGGGTGTGAGTCTGATGAAATTTCCACACGGATCAATGGGTAAGTTTCGCCTTCGAACTCAACTGTTTCGTTAGAGCGTTTTGTTGAACCGCTAAGGAATTGGTAACCAGTAGTTGTGTCCATGAAGACAACTGGGCGATATTCTGGATGGATATCTTTTTTCATTTTGCAATATTTCCTTTCTGCCATGGTCTCTTTGCGAGCCATAGATTGTTACCATACTAGTCTATCAGATTCTAAAAAGTTTGGCAAGTATTTTATCAGTTTTTAAGAAAGTTTTTTAACTTTTGGTAGATGATTTCGTTTTCCTCTAGGCTATAGGAATTAGCACCGCTTGCTAGAGGGTGACCTCCACCATCATGTTCCTTGGCGATTTCATTGATAGGATGGATTTTACTGCGTAAGCGAACGCGGTAGTGGCCATCAGCCTGTTCCACAAAAATTCCCCAGAGACTCACACTGTCAATACGTCCAGGTGCACCGACAATGGCTGCAGTTTCAGCATCGGTGACATTGAATCGTTTTAAGATTTCCTGACTCAGGATAACGCGAGCTGCGCCATTTTCATCCACTTCCAGATGGTCGTAAATGTAGCCTTGAAGTTTAGCAATTTTGTAGCTCATAGTATCCATTTTACGAGTGAGAGCCGCAAAGTCAAAGTTATGTTCTCTCAGATAAGCAGCCAGGTGAAGAGTCCGTGCAGTCGTAGAAGGATAAAGGAAGCGACCTGTATCACCGACAATTCCTGCAAAGAGCAACTCCGCAGCACGATCTGACAAGGCTAGTTGGGTTGTTTGGGCAAATAGAGTGATCATCTCGCTAGCACTACTTGAACTAGTATCGACCCAAGATAGGTCACCATATACATCATCATTTGGATGGTGGTCAATCTTAATGAGAAAATCACCTTGACTATAGCGCTTATCATCGATACGAGCAGTATTCGCCGTATCACAGACGATGACAAGGGCACCTTGGTAGGCACTATCTTCAACAAGATCCATTTCAGCCATCCAAGTAAGAGTTGGTTCATCAAAACCAACAGCTTTGATGGTTTTTTCTGGGAAATGATGTTTGAGAAGAGCTTTTAATCCCACCTGACTTCCCAAGGCATCTGGGTCAGGTTTCATATGACGGTGAATGATAATCGTGTCGTATTCTTTAATTTTTTCTAAAATTTGATGGCAAATTTCCATAAATAACCTCAATTCTTTCTCATTTCATTGTAGCACAAGAATTTTTATTTTTAAAATGAAAAAGATGTGATATAATGGAGAAAGATAAATTGAGGAGGACGATATGGCATTAGCAAAAATTGTATTTGCCAGTATGACCGGTAATACCGAAGAAATTGCAGATATTGTAGCAGACAAATTACGTGACTTGGGCTTGGATGTCGATGTTGATGAATGTACAACTGTTGACGCTTCAGACTTCTTGGAAGCAGATATCGCTATCGTTGCGACCTATACTTATGGTGATGGTGAATTGCCAGATGAGATGATGGACTTCTACGAAGACCTTGCAGATCTCAACTTGAATGGCAAAATCTACGGAGTGGTTGGTTCAGGAGATACCTTCTACGATGAATTCTGTAAGGCTGTCGATGACTTTGATCGTGTCTTTGTTTCAACAGGGGCAGAAAAAGGTTCAGAGTGTGTTAAAGTTGATCTTTCTGCTGAGGAAGAAGACATTGAACGCTTGGAACAATTCGCAGAAGAATTGGCTGCTAAAGTAGGATAAGCATAAAAGTGCGCTGATGTAATCAATCAGTGCATTTTTCTTATCGAGATTTGGGATTTTACTAGCCTATTTGGTGGCTTTTTGATACAATAATTCAAATAAAGGAGGAGACTGTATGGATTTAGATATTATTCGTCAAGAAATTGATCAGATCGACGACCAAATTGTCAAACTGTTAGAAGAAAGAATGCATTTAGTTGAAGGGGTTGTCGCTTATAAGAAGGCTTCAGGGAAACCGATTTTAGATACCAAGAGAGAAGCAGTTATTTTTGAAAAGGTCAGAAATCGTGTAGAAGACAAGCGCTATCAGGAGACTATTGTCTCAACATTTTCGGACATACTCAAACGTTCGCGTGATTATCAGGATCAAAACATCAAATGAAAAAAGAACAATTTTATCCGCTAGGGATTTTTCTAGCTGCCATGTTGGGCGGACTGGTTCGCTACCTGGTTTCCACTTGGTTACCAGCCAGTCCAGATTTTCCTTGGGGCACCCTTCTTGTCAACTATCTGGGTATTTTCTGCTTGGTTTATCTTGTCAAGGGCTATTTGGTCTATAAGGGAACCAGTAAAGGCGTTATTTTAGCTCTGGGGACGGGCTTTTGTGGCGGTTTAACAACCTTTTCCAGTCTCATGCTTGATGCTGTGAAACTGCTTGATACAGGGCGTTATCTTAGCCTAGTCTTGTATCTCATTTTAAGCGTGGGTGGAGGCCTGCTCTTGGCTTACTATTTGGGGAGGAAGAAATGGTAATCGTCTATCTTGCAATTGCTTGTGGCTTCGGAGCTTTAGTGCGCTATTTTTTTTCCCGCTATAATCAAGCTTCTAAATTCCCACTCGGAACGCTAATAGCCAATCTTTTGGGTTGTTTTTTAATTGGATTATTCTACAATCATGTGGAGTCTAAGGAAGTCTATGCTATTTTAGCAACAGGATTTTGTGGCGGTTTAACGACTTTTTCGACCTTGAATGATGAACTTCAAAGACTGTTAAGCGATAAGAAGTTTTTTTACGTTTACCTGATTTTGACCTATCTAGGTGGTTTGGTTGCGATTTTTTTAGGAATTCTGCTATAAATTTCTTTACTTTTTTATGGAAATTTGGTAAACTGTATCTTGTGTGTAATGGACGCACAAAAATACAGTTTATCCGCTGAGGAAGTTTCCTCAAGATTGACAAAGATAGGAGAATAAAATGAATCCATTAATCCAAAGCTTGACTGAAGGTCAACTTCGTACAGATATCCCATCATTCCGTCCTGGTGACACTGTTCGTGTACACGCGAAAGTTGTCGAAGGTAACCGTGAACGTATCCAGATTTTTGAAGGTGTTGTTATCGCACGTAAAGGTGCTGGCATCTCAGAAAACTACACAGTTCGTAAAATCTCTAACGGTGTAGGTGTTGAGCGTATCTTCCCAATCCACACTCCACGTGTTGAAAAAATCGAAGTTGTTCGTTACGGTAAAGTACGTCGTGCGAAATTGTACTACTTGCGTGCTCTTCAAGGTAAAGCAGCTCGTATCAAAGAAATCCGTCGTTAATTCGACTAAAAAACTCTGCTTTTCAGCAGAGTTTTTATCTAGCTCCCTTAGTTCAATGGATATAACAACTCCCTCCTAAGGAGTAGTTGCAGGTTCGATTCCTGCAGGGGGCATGAAAAGGCATATGAGTATGTTGTGAATGGACGATCAGCTATTGAATGGATTATCGATCAGTATCAAGTTAAAACTGATAAAAAATCAGGAATTACAGATGATCCAAATGACTATAGTGAGGATGAGAAATATATCTTCAATTTACTATTGAGAATGATCAATGTATCTGTAAAAACGCTTGACTTAATTAATAGCTTACCTAAATTTGAGGTGGAGGGGTTGTAATTATGAATTTAAACGGAAGTGTTTCAGATTTATTTATATTTTTGATAAAGTTTACATTAATGCTTACTGTTTTTTATTTCTATTTCAAAAATATAAATAGAAATAAATTGAGAAATCCTTATTTTAGAAGTATTGATAGAATTTTAAGTAAGTATTATTCAGGTTATTTTTTTAAGTTTTATGACTTGCAATACTATCCGGATTTAAAGTTTATTTATAGAAATTTGTTGTTTGAGTTTAACAGCGAAGGAATATTCCCTGAAACATTAGAATCATATATTAAAACTGAAATTAAAAAATCATCTTATATAAAAAAATCTTTAGCTCTAGTAATAGCTTTCTTTGGAGGTAAAGAATTAAATACTCTAATTACTAATTTTAATAGTATTAGCACTTATATTAATTTCGAAAATATAGGTATTTTCAAAATTAATAACCTATCTTCCCTTTTAGCTAATCCAGAAATTCGAGATATATTATTAGTATGTTTAGCAATCCTTATTTCCTTTTTATTTATATTCGTGGTTTTATTACTTGATAATACCTCTTTTATTAGAAAACATAGTTTAAATAAGCAAGGAAAACATATAATAGAAGATGTGATAGCTTACTATAAAAATTACGAAAATAAAGAAAATTTTAACTCGAACGATTTTGTATTCACAGATGAGTATATTTCTTTATTATATATTAGAATCATAAAGATTGAAAACATGTACATAATCAATTTCCCTAAGAAACTTATAGAAAAAAGAAGCAAGCATGAATGGAATATAGAAAATGTAAGAGGTAGACTTGATATTCCTAATGTACTTTTAAATAATCAGAAGTATACATTTATTTTTAAGAGAGAGTCAGAAAATTCTATTCCACGTTTAGATGATGTTAGATTTCAAAATGGTACTAGTGTAACAACAGTGGAACTAGAAAAGTTAAAAAAAATATTTGAAATACTATTTTTAGGCTCTGAAATTGAATATAATAAATTCACATCTGTCGAAAAAATGCTTTATAAATTCACGGTAAATAAAGAACATCCTAATATGTGGAATAAAGTCATCAAATATTTAAAATATGTAATTTTAATAGTAGGAACTCTTCTTTTTCTATTTTTACTAATTATTGTAGGGATATTTATTTTTAGAGACTATTTATTTTATACATTAGTTACCTTTTATTTACTTTTTAAACTAGCTCATTCAATGGTGAAAAAATTATTTAGTTAATTTAAGTGATAAATTATTAGATGGTTTAGTTTAAAACCAACTCAATTTGTAAAATTAAGCAGACAGAAAAAGCTATCGGTTATTTTTAGGGTAAAGTGTATACTAAAACCACTCAACTGAGCGGTTTTCGTCTATTCATACCCTTTTACAGTACCCATGTACGGATGGCATGGGCAACGCCAGATTCGTCATTTGTTTTAGTGATGTATTTGGCGATTTTTTTGATTTCTGGATTTCCATTTTCCATGACAACAGGGTTACCAACGACTTCCAGCATGGCACGGTCATTTTCTTCGTCTCCGATTGCCATGGTTTCATCTTTAGTCAATCCGAGTTTTTCAGCTAAGTGAGTAATAGCTGAACCCTTGTCTACATTCTTTTTAAGGAGTTCGAGGTAGAAAGGAGCAGATTTGTTGATGGAGTAGCGTTCGTAAAATTCGGCTGGGATTTTTTCAATCGCAGCATCGAGGATTTCTGGTTCATCGATAAACATACATTTGACAATTTCCTTGTCAGCCATTTCTTCAGGAGTGCGATAGAAGATAGGCATGCTGACGAGGGTTGATTCGTGCACTGTATATTTTCCTATATTACGATTGGCAGTATAGATACCGTCCTTTGTAATAGCGTGCATGTGGACACCGAGCTTACGACTGAGAAATTCCATATCTAGATAATCCTCATAAGTCAAGGATTCGCTGATAATCTCATGTCCTGTAGCGGTTTCTTGGACAAGGGCACCATTGAAAGTCACAACATAGTCACCCTCGTCTCTCAACTGCAAGTCGTCGAGAAGTTTGGCAACACCTGCAATAGGGCGGCCAGTTGCAATCACGACTTTGACACCAGCTTCTTTGGCATCTTGGATGGCAGAAAAGACCTCAGGAGTGATCTCCTTTTGGCTATTGACTAGGGTTCCGTCAATATCAACGGCGATTAGTTTAATACTCATAAATTTCCTCTTCTAGTTTTTATTTGGGGTAAAATGATCGTTCTCAATCAAGTGTAAAAATTGCTGGGTAATGCTTGCGAAGATACTGTTTTGGTCCAACATTTCTTTTGGAAAATAGAAACGATTATCTCCGTGGCGACTGCCAGCAAGGGATTGGACGATAGGAGACAGGCTAGAGAGTTCGGCCAGTTCTCCATTTTTTTGTAAAATCTCAATCTGTGTCCGTGGATTTTCAGATTCGGGACGATAGATATCATAAGGGAGGTCAAAGTTCTTATGAATGGCAGTATAGTAGTCGGGATCAAAGCCGATATCCTCAACTAATTTTCTCATGCTAGCGAGTTTGTCTTGGTCCTCTTGTGAAAAGGTAATGGATTTAAAGACCTTGCGGTTGACAAAGCGTTGCGACAAATCTGCGAGAATCTTGTCAGGACTGGTCATCCAGAGTTGGAAATAGGTATTCATCACACCATCATCCAGAGCTAGATAGTCAGACAAGGTCACATTTTTTTCAAAGAAAGGCAGGAGATGTGGAGATGTTCGTGCAAAGAAGTCCTTATCTTCTGGATAAAGTTCCTTGGCGCGTTTGAGGAGATTCTGCAGGAGAACTTCCATGGCCCGTGTTGCTGGGTGGAAATAGACCTGCATATACATCTGGTAGCGACTGAGGACATAGTCTTCGATGGCGTGCATGCCATTGCGCTGAAAGGCGATACCATTTTCGACAGGACGAATGACTCGAAGAATCCGAGTCAGGTCAAATTCCCCATAAGAAGCTCCTGTAAAATAGGAGTCGCGCAAGAGATAGTCCATGCGGTCTGCATCAATCTGACTAGAAATGAGTTGAACGACCTGCTTGTTAGGATAGGTATGATCAATAACACTGGCTACCTTTTCTGGGAAATCTGGCGCCACTTGTAGCAGGACTTGGTGAATCTCCGTTTCAGGACTTTGGATAATCTCCTGAGTAATGGCTTCGTGGTCTGTATCAAAGAGATGTTCAAAAGTATGGGAATAGGCACCATGACCAAGGTCATGAAGGAGCGCAGCGGTCATGGTGAGGAGGGATTCGGCAGGATTCCATTCCTCAGTATATTTTTCTTCAAAAATCTCTGTGATGCGACGAGCATTCTCATAGACTCCAAGACAGTGAGAGAAGCGACTGTGTTCTCCACCGTGGAAGGTATAACTGGACGTTCCCAGTTGTTTGATACGACGCAAACGCTGAAATTCTTTTGTATTAATCAAGTTATAGATGATTTGATTATTGACATGGATGTAGTTGTGAACTGGGTCACGGAATACTTTTTCGTTCATATGACCATTATAGCAAAAAGCTAGAGTTTTTGGTAAAATAGTAGGACAATAGACAAGAAAGAGGACCTGATGTGAAGATTCGGATGCGAAATACGATTCAGTTTGATGAGCAGTTGGAAGTGATTGACCAGCTTTATGACGTGGAAGTGCATGAAAAAGGAGATTATAGCTACCTGCTTTTCTATAATGAGGAAAAGGAAAAAGTGGTTATTAAATTTCATGGTCAAGAACTGGTGATGAGCCGTTTTTCCAATCCCAAGACCATTATGCGCTTTTTAAAGGATAGTGATAGTTTTGCCTATATCCCTACACCTATGGGCATGCAGGAGTTTATCATCCAAACGAGCCATTATCAAGTTGATGGGCAAAAGATTGAACTAGATTATCAACTACAAAATCAAGAGGGACATCCCTTTGCCAGCTATCAATTGGAAATTACTTGGTGCTAGGCTCATGTCTTTTTCAAATTTAGCTAGCTATCTTTTCGGATTAGCCTGCTAATGTGGTAGATTAGACTAATTTTTGGTATAATAAAAGTTATGGAAATCGAAAAAACCAATCGTATGAATGCGCTCTTTGAATTTTATGCGGCGCTTTTGACAGATAAGCAAATGAATTATATAGAGCTCTACTATGCTGATGATTACAGCCTTGCTGAGATTGCCGAGGAGTTTGGTGTCAGTCGTCAGGCTGTCTATGATAATATCAAGCGGACAGAAAAGACTCTGGAAGATTATGAGATGAAATTGCACATGTACTCGGACTACATTGTCCGCAGTCAAATTTTTGACCAGATTTTAGAGCGCTATCCCAAGGATGACTTTCTGCAGGAGCAGATAGAAATTTTAACAAGCATTGATAATAGAGAATAAGAGGAAGAAAAATGGCATTTGAAAGTTTAACAGAACGTTTGCAGAACGTCTTTAAAAATCTACGTAAAAAAGGAAAAATCTCTGAATCTGATGTCCAAGAGGCAACCAAAGAAATTCGCTTGGCCTTGCTTGAGGCCGACGTTGCCTTGCCTGTTGTAAAGGACTTTATCAAGAAAGTTCGTGAGCGTGCAGTCGGGCATGAGGTCATTGATACCCTTAATCCTGCGCAACAGATTATTAAAATCGTTGATGAGGAACTGACAGACGTTTTAGGTTCTGATACAGCTGAGATTATCAAGTCACCTAAGATTCCTACAATCATCATGATGGTTGGTTTACAAGGAGCTGGTAAAACAACCTTTGCTGGTAAATTGGCCAACAAACTCAAGAAGGAAGAAAATGCTCGTCCTTTGATGATTGCGGCGGATATCTATCGTCCAGCAGCCATTGACCAGCTCAAAACTCTTGGACAACAAATTGATGTGCCTGTCTTCGCACTTGGAACAGAAGTACCAGCTGTTGAGATTGTACGTCAAGGTTTGGAGCAAGCCCAAGCTAATCATAATGACTATGTCTTGATTGATACGGCAGGTCGTTTGCAGATTGATGAGCTTTTGATGAATGAGCTTCGTGACGTGAAAGCACTGGCTCAACCAAACGAAATTCTCCTCGTGGTTGATGCCATGATTGGTCAAGAAGCGGCCAATGTTGCGCGTGAGTTTAATGCTCAGTTAGAAGTGACTGGGGTCATCCTTACCAAGATTGATGGGGACACTCGTGGTGGTGCTGCTTTATCTGTTCGTCACATTACTGGAAAACCAATCAAGTTTACTGGTA
Organism: Streptococcus sp. CF7_Ac1-8; assembly: GCF_024295435.1. Lineage (GTDB taxonomy): Bacteria > Bacillota > Bacilli > Lactobacillales > Streptococcaceae > Streptococcus > Streptococcus mitis_AP. Next base: position 20,711 of record NZ_JANCPI010000015.1, read on the forward strand.
CAGGTGAAAAGATTACGGACATTGAAACCTTCCACCCAGACCGCATGTCTAGCCGTATCCTTGGCATGGGGGATATGCTCACTTTGATTGAGAAAGCTTCTCAAGAATACGATGAGCAAAAAGCCCTTGAAATGGCTGAGAAGATGCGTGAAAATACCTTTGATTTCAATGATTTCATTGATCAGTTGGATCAGGTGCAAAACATGGGGCCGATGGAAGACTTGCTCAAGATGATTCCAGGTATGGCCAACAACCCAGCCCTTCAAAACATGAAGGTAGATGAACGCCAGATTGCTCGTAAACGTGCCATTGTGTCTTCAATGACACCTGAAGAACGTGAAAATCCCGATTTGTTAAATCCAAGCCGTCGCCGTCGTATCGCTGCAGGTTCTGGAAATACTTTTGTAGAAGTCAATAAATTCATCAAAGACTTTAACCAGGCTAAACAACTCATGCAAGGTGTCATGTCTGGAGATATGAACAAAATGATGAAGCAAATGGGAATCAATCCAAACAACCTTCCTAAAAATATGCCAAATATGGGAGGAATGGATATGTCTGCCCTTGAAGGAATGATGGGACAAGGCGGTATGCCTGACCTGTCAGCTCTCGGAGGAGCAGGAATGCCAGATATGAGCCAGATGTTTGGTGGCGGACTAAAAGGTAAAATCGGTGAATTTGCCATGAAACAGTCAATGAAACGTATGGCTAACAAAATGAAAAAAGCGAAGAAGAAACGTAAGTAAGACAAAGGAAGGCCGCAGGGCTTTCCTTTTTTAGAAAGAAGAAAAATGAGCACTTCCGTAATTGGAAATGCTCGTTTTTTGATGTGTTTAGACTCTTAATCTTTATTTTCGTATGGTAAGATCAAGTTCAAGATGATTCCTGTCATGGCTGATAGGGCAGTACCTGAAAGGGTAACTGGACCAAGTTTAAGGATAGCTCCTCCAAGTCCAAGTACCAACATAGCACTTGCGATGATTAGGTTACGCATTTGACTGAAGTCTACACGTTCTTTGATCAAGACTTTCAAACCATTACTTGCGATAACTCCGTAGAGAAGGATTGACATACCACCAAGTACAGCATTTGGAATGGTTGAAATCAAGGCAGTGAATTTACCAAGGAAGCTAAGGGCAATCGCGATGAAGGCAGCGTTACGGATAACTGAGACAGAAGCGATACGAGTCATACCGATAACCCCTGTATTTTCTCCATAAGTTGTATTGGCTGGTCCACCAAGGAAGGCAGAAACTGAAGTTGCGATACCGTCACCAAGAAGAGTACGGTGAAGACCTGGTTCTTTCAAGAATTGACGGCCACAGATTTGACCCAAAACAGTATGGTCTCCGATATGTTCAGAAATTGTTACGATAGCGATTGGCAAGATAGCGATGGTTTCTGGACCGAAGTAAAGATTGTATTCTTTAAAGGCACCGCCTGTATTAAATGGCAAGTAGAAACCAGGAATCTCGAACCAGTTGGCTTTAAGAACTGGTGTAAAGTCAACCAAGCCAAGTGTTAGTGCGAAGAGGTAACCACCGATAATGGCAAAGAGGAATGGAATGATTCGTAGGAAGCCTTTTCCTTTTGTATTGATAAAGGCAGCAATCAAGAAAGTAACAACTGCTACAAGAGCATTTTTCCAATTCCCGTCAGCTACAAGACCAGCATTGGTAACAGCTGAACCTGCAAGTCCCAGACCGATAACGATAATCATAGGTCCGATGATGATTGGTGGCAAGAGTTTATCAATCCATTTTGTACCTGCAAAACGAACACCTGCAGCCACAAGGACATAGACCAAACCAGTCAAGATAACTCCTGTTTGAGCAGCAGATACATCACCCCCCATTTCTTTCATAGCCAGTGACATTGCTGTGATAAAGGCAAAAGAAGAACCTAGATAAACTGGAACTTTAAATCCAGTTGAAATCATATAGATGAGTGTCCCGACACCTGAAGCAAAAAGGGCAACAGATACAGGCATTCCCAAAATCAAGGGTACCAAGATGGTCGCACCGAACATGGCGAAAACGTGTTGGAAACTAAGGAGAATTCCTTTTCCAGCCGAAGGACGTTGGTCAACGTCTAGTAACAAATCAACAGTTGATTCTTGTTTCATATAAACCTCACTTTTGGGCATCAAAAAAGAGCCCATTATTTTACAGCAATAGGCCCTCAGAGTAAGACTTCTCTAAAATCTAGACTTTAAAGAGTTTCAAGTATTTCTGCGTCTTCGTCACCTCACGGGATGACATTAAAAACCTTTGCTTGTGATAGTATAGCAGAAATTCCGAACTTTGTAAACATTTTTTACTAAAAAATTTAAAGCGGGCGTTTGTTGGGCATGCCAGCCTTTCTTGGATATTTATTTGGTGTTTCTTTTTTCTTTTCTACCACTGTGATGTAACGTGGATCTCCATTTGGTAGGGCGTAGCTGAGATTGTCTTCTACTTTACTAAAAAGGAGGTTGAGGGCATTCTTAGCTTCTAATAATTCCTCAGGAGCATTGCTAGCCTTGAGTGCCAATAGTTTTCCGCCAACTTTAAGGTAGGGAATAGTTAATTCAGATAGGACTTGCATACGGGCAACCGCACGAGCCGTTACAAAATCATACTGAGCACGGAAGTTTTTGTCTTGGGCAAAATCTTCGGCACGTCCATGGTAGAAATGAACATCGTCTAAATCCAGTTCCTGAGCCAAAAGTTTGAGGAAGTTGATGCGCTTGTTGAGAGAATCAATGATAGTTACATTTAGCTGAGGATAGAGGATTTTCATAGGTAGACTAGGAAATCCTGCCCCGGCTCCAATATCAAGAAGTTTGATAGTTTCATTTGAAATTAAGCCTTGCAGAATGGGTGCAATCGAATCGTAAAAGTGTTTCAGATAGACTTCTTCCTTATCTGTAATAGCCGTCAAATTAATCTTCTCATTCCACTCGACCAAGAGTTCAAAATAGCGTTCAAATTGTTTTTTTTGCTGGTCCGAAAGTGAAAGATTTTGCTCGGCAAGCAAGTTGTAAAATGTTTCTGGTTTCATAGTTTTTTCCTTCTTTAGTATCATCTTATTTTACCACAATCATTAAAAATTTGATATACTGGTACTAATCTAAAAGCAGAAAGGACTTATATAATGACTTGGATTATTCTTGGAGTTATCGCTCTTGTTGTGATTTTTGTGATTGTTAGCTACAACGGTTTGGTTAAGAATCGTATGCAAACAAAGGAGGCTTGGAGCCAAATTGATGTTCAGTTGAAACGTCGAAATGACCTCTTGCCAAACTTGATTGAGACTGTAAAAGGTTATGCCAAATATGAAGGTTCTACCCTTGAAAAGGTGGCAGAACTGCGTAACCAAGTGGCGGCAGCGACTTCACCAGCAGAAGCTATGAAAGCTAGTGATGCCCTTACTCGCCAGGTTTCAGGTATCTTTGCAGTTGCAGAAAGCTATCCAGATTTGAAAGCCAGTGCCAACTTTGTTAAATTGCAAGAGGAGTTGACAAATACAGAAAATAAAATTTCTTACTCTCGTCAACTCTACAACAGTGTTGTCAGCAACTACAATGTAAAATTAGAAACTTTCCCAAGCAATATTATCGCTGGAATGTTTGGATTTAAAGCAGCAGATTTCCTTCAAACTCCAGAAGAGGAAAAAGCAGTTCCTAAAGTTGATTTTAGCGGTTTAGGTGACTAAGATGTTGTTTGATCAAATTGCAAGCAATAAACGAAGAACGTGGATTTTGTTGCTGGTATTTTTCCTACTCTTAGCTCTTGTTGGTTATGCGGTTGGTTACCTCTTTATGCGGTCTGGGTTTGGTGGTTTGGTTATCGCACTGATTATCGGCTTTATCTATGCCTTGTCCATGATTTTTCAATCGACAGAGATTGTCATGTCCATGAATGGAGCGCGTGAGGTGGATGAGCAAACGGCACCAGACCTCTACCATGTAGTGGAAGATATGGCTATGGTGGCCCAGATTCCTATGCCTCGTGTTTTCATCATTGATGATCCAGCCTTAAATGCCTTTGCGACAGGTTCTAACCCTCAAAACGCGGCGGTTGCTGCGACTTCAGGTCTCCTGGCTATCATGAATCGTGAAGAACTAGAAGCTGTTATGGGACATGAAGTCAGTCATATTCGTAATTACGATATCCGTATTTCGACTATTGCTGTTGCCCTTGCTAGTGCTATCACCATGCTTTCTAGTATGGCAGGTCGTATGATGTGGTGGGGTGGAGCAGGTCGCAGACGAAGTGATGATGACCGAGATGGAAATGGCCTAGAAATCATTATGCTCGTAGTTTCTCTACTAGCTATTGTGCTGGCACCTCTTGCTGCCACCTTGGTACAACTAGCTATTTCTCGTCAGAGGGAATTCCTAGCGGATGCTTCCAGTGTCGAGTTGACGCGCAATCCTCAAGGGATGATTAATGCTCTACGCAAGTTAGACAACAGTAAACCGATGAGTCATCCTGTCGATGATGCCAGCAGTGCACTATATATCAATGATCCCAAGAAAGGGGGAGGGTTCCAAAAACTCTTTTATACCCACCCACCGATCTCAGAACGGATTGAACGTTTGAAACATATGTAAAAAAGAATCCAGAGGTCGTCTCTGGATTTTTGCTATGTTGCAAATTTATAAATCTTCTAAATTAACTACTTCTAAACCGTGTTCTGTCAAGCGATAGATGGTCGAACAGACTTCTTTTAAGAAACGACGGTCATGCGAAACAGTGATGATACCACCTGGATATGTTGCAAAGAGTTTTCTTATTTCAGGTTGAGAAGTTGGAGAAAAGTTTCGTGTAGGTTCATCCAGCAGGAGAAAGTTTGGTTTGCGCAAGACTAAATCCAAAAGCAGGAGTTTTCCCTGTTGTCCGCCAGATAAGGAGCGAATTTGATGCTGCATTTCTGGATAACTAAAATTGAGACTTGCTAAGTGAGATTGGATTTTCTGTAGTTCCTCTTTTTCTCCAGTTTTGCTGAGGTAGGCTATTGGTGATAAATCCAATTGCAGTTTTTGCTGGTAATCTTGTGGCATAAAACCAAGGGAAATCTCTTTTTTATCATTAAGAAGTTGATGTAACTTGGCTAACAGAGTTGATTTACCAACACCATTTTGACCGATGATACCGATTTTTTCTTGCCTACGGACAGTTAGTTGTAGTTCCTGAGACAAAACTCGGTCGCCAATGGACAAACTTTCTTTTTCCAGCTGGATTAAGACTTTAGAAGCAGGTAATGGCTGTATGTCTGAGAAGAAAAGTTGAATGTGTTCTTCTTCAAGTGGTTTTTGGGTCATGGACTGAGCTGTCTTTTCAATGCGTTTTTCTTGAGAGAGAACATTTTTCATCTTTTTAGCTAATAGGCGCCCAGCAGTACTGTCTTTGGTAGCTCGAAGCGCAGTCTCTACATTTTGCTTGACTCGCCGATGTTTTTCCATGGTTTTATCGTAGGCTCTTTGCTCGTTAGCAGCTTGCTGGCTTTGTTTGATAAAATTAGCCTTTCTCTGGTCGCTATAGCGATCATAGTCTAAATGTTCTACTAGGGTTTCCGCTTCTTTACGGTGCTTGATCAGTCGCAGGTGGACAATAGTATCAGCCGTTTCAGAAAGAAAGTCTTCATCATGGGAAATGAAAATAACGGTTTGCCTCATCTTCTGTATCTGTCTTTTTAGCCAATCAACCGTCTCAAGGTCCAGGTCATTTGAAGGTTCATCTAAAAATAGAATCTCAAAGGGTTTGGCTAACTCATGGATGAGCTGAATTTTCAAAGCTTCGCCACCCGATAGGCTCCCGATATCTTGGTCACTAGCAAAGCGATTGCTATCAAAATGCAATTCCTCAGCTAAACGATAGAGGACACTGTAATCTAAATCAATAGTATCTAAAAAGAAGTAGTTGTGTAAAGTTTTCTTTTTCAGGTCCTCGGGGAGTTTTTGAGGAATGTAGGCTATTGATTGATAATCAGATTGAATGTCTCCCCTGATAGTGAAATCAGACAAAGTTTCCCCCATTAAAGTTTTAAGTAAGGTTGATTTTCCATTTCCTTCTTCGCCAATAATAGCGACCTTTTCCCCGTCTTGGATGGTCATGCTTAGGTCAGAGACAAGGTCTCGTAAATCTTTGTTTTGAGTGATGGTCAGGTGATTAATTTTTATCATATAATTGCCCTTTCTAGAATGTCCATAGTGCATAACAAAAAGCTCTACTTTATCTAGTAGAGCCCAAAGTCACTGTCAGAAACGCTATTATCCATGTTGAAAATCCTGTCAAACTAGGCTTGTCTACCCCTATCCAACCCAAGAGGAGCAGATGGTTAGCTTTCTAGTTTTTTGATTTTCAAAGAGGATAAAGTACCAGAAAATCTAGTACAAAAAGAGCACACAAAAAGAGACAAAAACAAGATCTACTAAATAAAGATTATTTATTTGATAGACTTAGTTGTTCATGTCTCCCTTACCTCCGAGTATTAGTACCTCTATCCTATACCTTTCAGGAACTTTTGTCAATAGAAAACTGGAAATTCTAGGTTTTATACTCAATGAAAATTAAAGAACAAACTAGGAAACTAGTCGCAGGCTGCTCAAAGCACAGCTTTGAGGTTGCAGATAGAACGGACGAAGTCAGTATCTCATACTAACGACAAGTCGACGTTGACGCGGTTTGAAGAGATTATCGAAGAGTATAACTCAGATAGGAGTTGGGTTGCATTAGTAATCAGTGCTTTGTCTTCCATGTGAGCCTCCTCCTTGCTCTGATGTATTCTTGCCGACAGTATAGCACTAAAAACAAAATTTTCATGGTAAATATGTCAAAAATTCAAATTTTAATTACAAAGTTTGGTGTGCTGGTTTGTGGCCTTTTCATGGTATAATCAAGAGAGTAAATCTTTATGGAGGAAGTATGAAATTAAATATTCAAGAAATTCGTAAGCAGTCTGAAGGCTTGCATTTTGAACAGACGTTAGACCTAGTTGCTGACCTGCGTTCACGCAATCAAGAAATTTTAGATGTAAAAGATATCCTTGCAGTTGGGAAAGTACAGTACGAAGACCGTATGTATTTCTTAGATTATCAACTATCTTATACCATTGTTCTTGCTTCAAGTCGCAGTATGGAGCCAGTTGAGCTAGTTGAATCTTATCCAGTAACGGAAGTTTTCATGGAAGGCGCAACTAACCAACTAGATCAGGAAGTTTTAGACGATGATTTGGTCTTGCCTATCGAAAATGGAGAACTTGACCTTGCTGAGAGCGTGTCAGACAATATCTTGCTAAACATTCCTATCAAGGTCTTGACAGCAGAAGAAGAGGCTGGTCAAGGATTTGTTTCTGGAAATGACTGGCAAATCATGACAGAGGAAGAATACCAAGCTCAACAAGCAGTTAAGAAAGAAGAAAACAGTCCTTTTGCTGACCTACAAGGACTATTTGATGGAGACGAGTAATGGTCTTATCAAAAAAACGAGCACGAAAAGTGCTAGAAGAAATCATTGCTCTTTTTCCAGATGCTAAGCCTAGTCTTGATTTTACCAATCATTTTGAACTCTTGGTTGCGGTCATGTTATCAGCTCAGACAACGGATGTAGCGGTAAATAAGGTCACACCAGGTCTCTTTGTTGCCTTTCCAACCCCACAAGCCATGTCTGTAGCGACAGAGAGTGAGATTGCCTCACATATTTCTCGCCTGGGACTGTATCGAAATAAGGCTAAATTCCTTAAAAAATGTGCCCAACAGTTACTAGATGATTTTGGCGGTCAGGTCCCTCAGACACGTGAGGAATTAGAGAGTTTAGCAGGTGTTGGTCGCAAAACAGCCAATGTTGTCATGAGTGTGGGGTTTGGGATTCCAGCTTTTGCAGTGGATACTCATGTGGAACGTATTTGTAAACACCACGATATCGTCAAAAAATCAGCAACACCACTTGAGGTGGAAAAACGGGTCATGGATATCTTGCCACCGGAGCAGTGGCTAGCAGCCCATCAGGCCATGATTTATTTTGGACGAGCCATTTGTCATCCTAAAAATCCAGAGTGTGACCAGTACCCACAGTTATATGATTTTAGCAATTTATAAGATGGATCATCAAAAGTTTTTGCTTGATTTTAGGCCCGCTTTGTGCTATAGTAATTGATAATTAAATATTCCTTTAAACCTGTCCCGTGAGGCAGGCAAGGAGCGCGATAAAGTAGAAGGGTGAAGTCTATACTGTTTCCAGTAAGGCTCGCTTGGCTATACATTTCAAGTCTCCTTGTTTAAGGAGACTTTTCTTTTTGGAGGTTTGTCATGAAGACAAAAGAAGTTGTAGACGAATTAACCGTCAAACGAGCGATTACGCGTATTACTTATGAGATTATCGAGCGCAACAAAGATTTGAATAAAATCGTCTTGGCTGGTATTAAAACTCGTGGTGTCTTTATCGCCCACCGTATCCAAGAACGTTTGGAGCAACTAGAAAATCTTTCAGTTCCTGTTGTGGAATTGGACACCAAACCTTTCCGTGATGATGTTAAAAGCGGAGAAGATACTTCTTTGATTTCTGTTGATGTGACAGGCCGTGAAGTCATCTTGGTGGACGATGTACTTTATACAGGTCGTACTATTCGTGCTGCTATTGATAATATTGTAGGTCATGGTCGTCCTGCGCGCGTGAGTTTAGCAGTTCTAGTCGATCGTGGACATAGAGAATTGCCAATCCGTCCAGATTACGTTGGGAAAAATATCCCTACTAGTCGTTCTGAAGAAATCATCGTAGAGATGGCAGAACTTGATGGCCAAGACAGAGTTCTGATTACTGAAGAAGCTTAGAAAGCTAAAGGAGTAGCCATGTCAGAAAATCAACAAGCATTGAACCATGTTGTATCCATGGAAGACCTCACTGTTGATCAAGTGATGAAATTGATCAAGCGAGGAATTGAGTTTAAAAACGGAGCTCAGCTTCCTTATGAAGACCACCCGATTGTTTCCAATCTTTTCTTTGAGGATTCTACACGGACGCATAAGTCCTTTGAAGTGGCAGAAATTAAACTGGGATTGGAACGACTTGACTTTGATGTGAAAACTAGTTCGGTTAATAAGGGTGAGACACTTTATGATACCATTTTGACTTTGTCTGCTTTAGGAGTGGATGTCTGTGTGATTCGCCACCCAGAGGTTGACTACTACAGAGAGTTAATTGCTAGTCCCACGATTACGACTTCCATCATCAATGGTGGAGATGGTTCGGGACAACACCCTAGCCAGAGCTTGCTTGATTTGATGACTATTTATGAGGAATTTGGTCACTTTGAGGGTCTTAAGGTTGCTATTGCAGGCGACTTGGACCACTCACGCGTTGCCAAATCCAATATGCAGATTTTGAAACGCTTGGGAGCTGAACTTTACTTTGCTGGACCTGAGGAATGGAGAAGTCAAGAGTTTGCGGACTATGGACAGTTTGTAACCATTGATGAAATCATTGATCAGGTGGATGTCATGATGTTTCTCCGTGTGCAACATGAACGCCATGATAGTGGAGCTGTATTTTCAAAAGAAGACTACCATGCCCAACATGGCTTGACTCAAGAACGTTATGACCGTTTGAAAGAAACAGCAATCCTTATGCACCCAGCTCCAGTCAATCGTGATGTAGAAATCGCAGACCACTTGGTTGAAGCACCAAAATCACGGATTGTCCAACAAATGACCAATGGTGTCTTTGTTCGAATGGCAATCTTAGAATCCATACTGGCGAGTAGAAACGCCAACTAAAACACAAGACGTTAAAAGACGCCAGTGAGCGTCCACGAGAGGTGAAAATATGACAAAAAGACTTCTAGTATTAGAAGATGGCACAGTTTTTGAAGGCAAGGCCTTCGGAGCAGATATTGATGTAACAGGCGAAATCGTCTTTAATACAGGCATGACCGGCTACCAAGAATCCATTACAGACCAGTCTTATAATGGACAAATCTTGACCTTTACTTATCCTTTGGTGGGAAATTATGGAATCAACCGTGATGATTACGAATCTATTATTCCAACTTGTAAGGGAGTTGTTGTTTTCGAAGAGGCACGTAGAGCAAGTAACTGGCGCAACCAAATGACCTTGGATGAATTTTTGAAAGCCAAGAAAATTCCTGGTATTTCAGGGATTGATACGCGTGCTCTTACCAAGATCATCCGTAAGCATGGTACTATGCGTGCAACCTTGACCCATGTTGGGGACAGCATGGACCATGTGACGGACCAACTCCAAGCGACAGTCTTGCCGACAGATAATATCAAACAGGTTTCTACTAAAACATCTTATCCAGCTCCAGGAGTTGGTTTGAGCGTAGTGCTAGTGGACTTTGGTCTCAAGCACTCAATCTTACGTGAACTTTCTAAGCGCAACTGTAACGTGACTGTTGTTCCTTATTCGACAACGGCAGAAGAAATTCTCCATCTTAATCCTGATGGAGTTATGTTGTCAAACGGTCCTGGTAACCCAGAGGATGTTCCACAAGCACTCGACATGATTCGTGGTGTGCAAGGAAAAATTCCAATCTTTGGTATTTGTATGGGACACCAACTATTTGCTATGGCAAACGGGGCTAAGACTTATAAGATGAAATTTGGTCATCGTGGCTTTAACCATGCAGTACGTGAAATTGCAACAGGACGAGTAGACTTTACTAGCCAAAACCATGGTTATGCAGTCAGTCGTGAGGATTTGCCAGAGCACTTGATCATTACCCACGAAGAAATCAATGACAAGTCAGTTGAAGGTGTGCGACACAGATACCAACCTGCTTTCTCTGTCCAATACCACCCAGACGCAGCACCTGGCCCACACGACGCAAGCTACCTGTTTGACGAGTTTATCGAGATGATGGAAGCTTTTAAACAATCAAACTAAGAACGAGTAAAAGCTCGTCGGAGAATTTATGTAACTGAACACGGACGGAAAGCTCGGAATTTAGAGAAACCAATTTGGATTGTCAATCCTTCCTTGGTTTCCTAAAATTCAATCGCTTTCTATTCGTCCTTTGTATCTTATTTAATGTCGCCCTGAGAGGCGACGAATAGAAAGGCAGGTCGTTTCTTTTAGTCGCTATCAGGCGAACTAAAAACTCCCTGCACTAGATTTTTTACCGAAAAGTATCGTTTCGCTAAAAAATCGTCGGAGAATTTATTTAATGGCAACCTGAGAGTTGCCGAATAGAAAGGAGAAGATACATTGTTCGCGGAAGTGAACACGCCCTAAGAACTGTGTGAAAAAGATAAACATCGTCTTGACGCTGAAGGCGTCTGCACCGAGTTTCCTATTCTCACTGTGTTCTTTACGGGCTTTGTATCATAAACTATGCCTAAACGTACTGATATTCAAAAAATTATGGTGATTGGTTCTGGTCCGATTATTATTGGTCAGGCTGCTGAGTTTGACTATGCTGGGACCCAGGCTTGCTTGTCGTTGAAAGAGGAAGGGTATGAGGTTGTCTTGGTTAACTCAAACCCTGCCACCATCATGACGGACAAGGAGATTGCGGACAAGGTCTATATTGAACCGATTACACTTGAGTTTGTGACACGAATTCTTCGTAAGGAACGTCCAGATGCCTTGCTACCAACACTCGGTGGTCAGACAGGTCTAAACATGGCCATGGAATTATCTAAAAATGGTATCCTTGATGAGCTTGGTGTTGAGCTTCTGGGTACTAAACTATCTGCCATCGACCAAGCGGAGGACCGTGACCTCTTTAAACAATTGATGGAAGAACTCAACCAACCCATTCCAGAATCTGAAATTGTCAACACAGTCGAAGAAGCTGTTGCCTTTGCAGCAACAATTGGCTACCCAGTCATCGTTCGTCCAGCCTTTACACTTGGTGGTACTGGTGGTGGAATGTGTGCTAATGAGGAAGAATTGCGTGAAATCGCTGAAAATGGATTGAAATTGTCACCTGTGACCCAATGTTTGATTGAACGTTCGATTGCAGGTTTCAAGGAAATCGAATACGAAGTGATGCGTGACTCAGCTGACAATGCTTTGGTTGTTTGTAACATGGAAAACTTTGACCCAGTTGGGATTCACACAGGGGATTCCATCGTATTTGCCCCTGCCCAAACCATGTCAGATTATGAAAACCAAATGCTACGTGATGCGAGTTTGAGCATCATTCGTGCCCTCAAGATTGAAGGTGGATGTAACGTTCAGCTAGCACTTGATCCCCACAGCTTTAAGTATTATGTTATTGAAGTAAATCCTCGTGTATCGCGTTCGTCAGCCCTTGCTTCTAAGGCGACAGGTTACCCGATTGCTAAGTTAGCTGCTAAGATTGCAGTAGGTTTGACCTTGGATGAGGTGATCAACCCGGTTACAGGTTCAACATATGCCATGTTTGAGCCAGCCCTTGACTATGTGGTGGCTAAGATTCCACGTTTCCCATTTGACAAGTTTGAAAAAGGGGAACGTCGTCTTGGTACCCAGATGAAGGCCACTGGAGAAGTTATGGCCATCGGTCGGAACATCGAGGAATCTCTCCTTAAGGCTTGTCGCTCTCTAGAAATTGGGGTGCACCACAATGAAATGCCTGAACTTGTAGCAGTTTCTGATGATGCTTTGATTGAAAAGGTTGTGAAAGCTCAAGATGACCGTCTTTTCTATGTATCTGAAGCAATTCGCCGTGGCTACACACCAGAAGAAATTGCTGAATTGACCAAGATTGATATTTTCTATCTGGATAAACTCTTGCATATCTTTGAAATTGAGCAAGAATTGGGTGCTCATCCACAAAATCTAGAAGTTTTGAAAACTGCCAAACTTAATGGATTTTCTGATCGTAAGATTGCTGAACTCTGGGAAACGACAGCTGACCAAGTTCGTCAACTTCGTTTGGAAAACAAGATTGTCCCAGTCTACAAGATGGTTGATACCTGTGCGGCAGAGTTTGACTCTGAAACTCCATATTTCTATTCAACCTATGGTTGGGAAAATGAATCTATCAAGTCTGATAAAGAATCCGTTCTAGTTCTGGGTTCTGGTCCAATCCGTATCGGTCAAGGGGTTGAGTTTGACTACGCCACTGTTCACTCTGTTAAGGCTATTCAGGCGGCTGGCTACGAAGCTATCATCATGAACTCAAACCCAGAGACCGTTTCTACAGATTTCTCTGTATCTGACAAGCTCTACTTTGAACCATTGACATTCGAAGATGTTATGAATGTTATCGACTTAGAGCAACCAAAAGGCGTTATCGTTCAGTTTGGTGGTCAAACAGCCATCAATCTTGCGGAGCCATTGGCAAAAGCAGGTGTGACCATCCTTGGTACACAGGTTGCTGACCTAGACCGTGCTGAAGACCGCGACCTCTTTGAGCAAGCTCTCAAAGACTTGGATATTCCACAGCCACCAGGACAAACGGCTACCAATGAAGAAGAAGCAGTTCTTGCAGCTCGCAAGATTGGCTTCCCAGTTCTTGTCCGCCCATCTTATGTACTTGGTGGACGTGCCATGGAAATCGTTGAAAACGAAGAAGACCTTCGTTCTTACATGCGAACTGCTGTTAAGGCTAGTCCAGACCACCCAGTTCTTGTCGATTCTTACATTGTTGGTCAGGAGTGCGAAGTTGATGCCATCTCAGACGGGGAAAATGTTCTCATCCCTGGTATCATGGAGCATATCGAACGTGCCGGTGTCCACTCAGGTGACTCAATGGCCGTTTACCCACCACAAACCTTGTCGCAAAAGGTGCAAGAAACAATCGCAGACTATACTAAACGCCTAGCAATCGGTCTTAACTGCCTTGGTATGATGAACATCCAGTTTGTCATCAAGGATGAAAAAGTCTACGTTATTGAGGTCAATCCGCGTGCTAGCCGTACGGTTCCTTTCCTTTCTAAAGTAACCAATATTCCTATGGCTCAGGTAGCAACCAAGCTTATTCTTGGTCAAAGTTTATCAGAACTTGGCTACCAAGATGGTCTTTACCCTGAAAGTACTCGAGTTCATATTAAAGCACCAGTATTCTCCTTCACGAAACTAGCTAAGGTAGACAGCTTGCTCGGTCCTGAAATGAAGTCAACAGGTGAAGTTATGGGTTCTGATACGACTTTGGAAAAAGCTCTCTATAAAGCCTTTGAAGCTTCTTACCTACACTTGCCAACCTTTGGTAACGTTGTATTTACTATCGCTGATGATGCGAAAGAAGAAGCCTTGGATTTGGCTCGTCGTTTCCAAAATATTGGCTATGGAATCCTCGCGACGGAAGGGACAGCTGCCTTCTTTGCCAGTCATGGATTGCAAGCCCAACCTGTTGGTAAGATTGGTGATGACGATAAAGATATCCCAAGTTTTGTTCGCAAAGGAAGAGTTCAAGCTATCATTAACACAGTTGGAACCAAACGAACTGCTGATGAAGATGGTGAGCAAATCCGCCGTTCAGCCATTGAACACGGGGTACCCCTCTTTACAGCATTAGATACAGCTAACGCCATGCTCAAAGTATTGGAAAGCCGTAGTTTTGTTACAGAAGCAATCTAGTTGAGAAAGAATTTTCACAGTTAAAAAGCCAGCGTCAGAAAACGCTGGCTTTTGCAATACTGGTGTTGCTTATTTCAGCTATCATGCTTTCCTTAAGAATCGTTCCAAAATGTGATATAATAAGAATAAATTGGAAATAGGCAAACTATTTTCATTTTATTTTCAAAAGCTTCATTAATAAACTAGGTAAAGACTTGATTAGAAAGTGAATATTCCTATGTCTTCTTATAAAAAGGTCTCCCTTTCTGAGATCAATCAATCTATTGAAACTCCCAATAACAATCATTTTTGGCAAAATCTAAAAGCATTTTTAGGGCCTGGAGCTCTTGTAGCAGTTGGTTATATGGATCCTGGAAACTGGATTACCAGTGTGGTTGGTGGTGCTTCCTACAAGTATAGTCTCTTATTTGTTATTTTGATTTCATCCATCATCGCCATACAATTACAACAGATGGCTGGAAAGCTTGGTATCGTGACTAGGATGGATTTAGCGCAGGCAACAGCTCATCATGCTCCTAAGTGGCTCCGTTATAGTCTGTGGGTGATTGTAGAATTAGCTTTAATGGCGACAGACTTGGCTGAGGTTTTGGGTTCAGCGATTGCCTTGAATCTTTTGTTTAAAATACCGATTATGGTGGCTATCCTCCTAACTGTTTTAGATGTATTTCTTTTGCTTTTGTTGATGAAATTTGGCTTCAAGAAGATTGAAGCTATTGTTACAACCCTTATCTTAACCATATTAGGAATCTTTTCTTATCTGGTGGCTTTATCTAATCCAAGTATGCAGGGGATCTTTGGTGGTTATTTACCGACTTCAACTTTGTTTGAAAGTCCTTTGCCGGGACATGAGAGTCAACTGACTTTGGCTTTAGGGATTGTAGGAGCGACAGTTATGCCCCATAATCTCTATCTTCATTCATCCCTATCTCAAACAAGGAAAATCAACCATAAGGATAAAAAGGATGTTCGAAAAGCTGTGCGTTTTATGACCTGGGACTCAAATCTTCAGTTGTCCCTAGCCTTTGTTGTCAATTCCTTGCTTCTCATTTTAGGGGCATCGCTCTTTTTTGGTCATGCATCTGAAATTTCAGCATTCTCTCAAATGTACAATGCCTTACAGGATTCGACAATAGCAGGAGCAATAGCCAGCTCAACTCTGTCAACTTTATTTGCTCTGGCTCTCTTAGCAAGTGGCCAAAATTCTACTATCACAGGCACCTTGACAGGACAGATTGTCATGGAAGGTTTCTTGCATATGAAATTACCTCAGTGGATCATCCGTATCGGTACACGTATTTTTGCCTTGCTCCCTGTGATTATAGTTGCTGTTTTGTTTGGACATCAAGAAAAAACCTTGGATCAGTTGTTGGTCTATTTACAGGTCTTTCTTTCCATCGCTCTTCCGTTTTCAATCTTCCCCTTAATCTATCTGACCTCTAAGAAGTCAGTGATGGGAGAATTTACCAATGCCAAGTGGAATACAATCCTTGGCTACGTAGTTTCAATCATCTTGACTATTCTCAATATCAAGCTGCTTTTCGATATTTTTTAAACTTTTTTGAGATTATTATATAAAATTTTTCCCTGCCTGCTAGTATGAGTTTTTTGATTGTAAAGACTTTTTCCTAGACTATTCGTAGTAATATCATAAAGTTAGCTAATAAGAAATGAAGGGCAGTAAGTCAAGCGATTCCTTTGAAGTTTCAAAGCTTAATTTTAAGTTTTTTTTAAGGAAATTATATTATTCTGAAGAACTCTAAAATTTCACAGCCATTTATTAGTAATGACTACAGAATTCCTGGTCATTACTAGAAATGGACTAGCTTCTTTGAAGATATAGAGTTGCTTAATCCTCCTATTCTAGAACGGGAGGTCCGGTATTTCTTTCATGATAGGACTAGATTGTGGTATAATAGAGAGAATAAGTTTTTTTAGTAAGACAAAGGAGAAAATAGATGATTTATGCAGGAATTCTTGCTGGTGGAACTGGCACGCGTATGGGAATCAGTAACTTGCCAAAACAATTTTTAGAGCTAGGTGATCGACCTATCTTGGTTCATACAATTGAAAAATTTGTCTTGGAACCAAGCATTGAAAAAATTGTAGTTGGTGTTCATGGAGACTGGGTTTCCCATGCAGAGGATCTTGTAGATAAATATCTACCTCTTCATAAGGATCGTATCATCATTACAAAAGGTGGTGCTGACCGCAATACAAGTATTGAGAAAATCATTGAAGCCATCGATGCTTATCGTCCGCTTACTCCAGAGGACATCGTTGTTACCCACGACTCTGTTCGTCCGTTCATTACGCTTCGTATGATTCAAGACAATATCAAACTTGCTCAAAATCATGACGCAGTGGACACAGTGGTAGAAGCGGTTGATACTATCGTTGAAAGTACTAACGGTCAATTTATTACAGATATTCCAAATCGTGCTCACCTCTATCAAGGACAAACACCTCAAACATTCCGTTGCAAGGACTTCATGGATCTTTACGGTTCTCTCTCTGTCGAAGAGAAAGAAATCTTAACAGATGCATGTAAAATCTTTGTCATTAAAGGAAAAGATGTAGCCTTGGCCAAGGGTGAATATTCAAATCTAAAAATCACAACCGTGACAGATTTGAAGATTGCAAAAAGTATGATTGAGAAAGACTAGTAAAATGATTAATCAAATTTATCAACTAACTAAGCCTAAGTTTATCAATGTCAAATATCAGGAAGAGGCTATTGACCAAGAGAATCATATCCTCATCCGCCCTAATTATATGGCGGTCTGTCATGCGGATCAGCGTTACTACCAAGGAAAACGTGATCCCAAGATTTTGAATAAAAAGCTTCCAATGGCGATGATTCACGAGTCATGTGGAACCGTTATTTCTGACCCGACGGGAACCTATGAGGTTGGTCAAAAAGTTGTCATGATTCCAAATCAGCCTCCTATGCAGAGTGATGAAGAATTCTATGAGAACTACATGACAGGGACCCATTTCTTGTCTAGTGGTTTTGATGGCTTTATGAGAGAGTTTGTTTCTCTCCCTAAAGACCGTGTGGTGGCTTATGATGCTATCGAAGACACGGTTGCAGCGATTACAGAGTTTGTCAGTGTCGGCATGCACGCTATGAATCGTCTATTGACCCTTGCTCATAGCAAGCGGGACCGAATCGCCGTTATCGGAGATGGAAGTTTAGCTTTTGTGGTTGCCAATATTATCAACTATACTTTGCCAGAAGCAGAGATTGTGGTTATTGGTCGTCATTGGGAAAAATTGGAACTCTTCTCTTTTGCCAAAGAATGCTATATCACTGATAATATTCCTGAAGATTTGGCCTTTGATCATGCTTTTGAGTGTTGTGGTGGTGATGGTACTGGACCTGCTATAAATGACTTGATTCGCTACATTCGTCCTCAGGGAACGATTCTTATGATGGGCGTTAGCGAGTATAAAGTTAATCTCAATACACGCGATGCCTTAGAGAAAGGCTTGCTCTTGGTTGGTTCCTCTCGTTCTGGTCGCATCGATTTTGAAAATGCAATCCAAATGATGGAAGTCAAGAAGTTTGCCAATCGTCTTAAAAATATCCTTTATCTAGAAGAACCTGTAAGAGAAATTAAAGATATTCACCGTGTCTTTGCTACCGATTTAAACACAGCCTTTAAAACTGTGTTTAAGTGGGAAGTATAAGAGCTGGAGGTTAATTGTGGAGAAAATTATTAAAGAAAAAATTTCTTCCTTACTTAGTCAAGAAGAGGAAGTCCTCAGTGTTGAACAACTGGGGGGAATGACCAATCAAAACTATTTGGTCAAAACAACAAATAAGCAATACATTGTTAAGTTCTTTGGGAAAGGGACAGAAAAACTCATCAATCGTCAAGATGAAAAGTACAATCTTGAACTACTTAAAGATTTGGACCTAGATGTCAAAAATTATCTTTTTGATATTGAAGCTGGTATCAAAGTAAATGAGTATATCGAATCTGCTATTACGCTTGATTCAACGTCAATCAAGACCAAGTTCGATAAAATTGCACCAATTTTACAAACCATCCATGCTTCTGGTAAGGAATTAAGAGGAGAATTTGCTCCTTTTGAAGAAATCAAAAAATACGAATCCTTGATTGAAGAAAAGATCCCTTATGCTAACTATGAAGCAGTTCGAAAAGAAGTCTTCCCCTTAGAGAAAAGACTGGCTGACTTAGGTGTCGACAGAAAATCTTGTCATATCGATTTGGTGCCTGAAAACTTTATCGAATCACCTCAAGGACGACTTTATCTGATTGACTGGGAATACTCATCAATGAATGATCCAATGTGGGATTTGGCAGCTCTCTTTTTAGAGTCTGAATTCACTCCCCAAGAGGAAGAAGCCTTCTTATCTTACTATGAGAGTGACAAAACACCTGTCTCTCGAGAAAAGATTGCAATCTATAAAATTTTACAAGATACTATTTGGAGTCTATGGACTGTCTATAAGGAAGAGCAAGGCGCAGATTTTGGTGACTATGGTGTAAGTCGTTACCAAAGAGCTGTTAAAGGTTTGGCTTATTATGGAGGTTCAGATGAAAACTAAAAATGGAGTTTCTTTTGGTCTACTCTCAGGTATTTTCTGGGGGTTAGGTCTAACGATTAGTGCTTATATCTTTTCGATTTTTACAGATTTGTCGCCCTTTGTGGTGGCTGCTGCTCACGATTTCTTGAGCATCTTTATCTTACTAGCTTTTCTTTTAGTGAAAGAAGGGAAAGTTCGTCTCTCAATTTTCTTAAATATTCGAAATGTTAGTGTTATCATCGGAGCCTTGCTAGCAGGCCCTATCGGTATGCAGGCCAATCTTTATGCGGTTAAGTATATCGGTAGTTCCTTAGCTTCATCGGTATCGGCTATTTACCCTGCGGTTTCAGTTTTATTGGCTTTCTTCTTTTTGAAGCACAAGATTTCGAAAAATACTGTATTTGGGATTGTCTTGATTATTGGAGGGATAATTGCTCAGACCTATAAGGTAGAACAGGTTAATTCTTTCTACATTGGGATTCTTTGTGCTTTAGTTTGTGCCATTGCATGGGGAAGTGAGAGTGTTCTTAGCTCTTTTGCCATGGAAAGTGAATTGAGTGAAATCGAAGCCCTCTTAATCCGTCAAGTAACTTCATTCTTGTCCTATCTTGTGATTGTGCTCTTCTCTCATCAGTCATTTGCAGAAGTGGCCAATGGACAATTACTAGGTCTTATGATTGTCTTTGCAGCCTTTGATATGATTTCTTACTTGGCTTATTATATTGCTATCAATCGCTTGCAACCAGCCAAGGCTACAGGCTTGAACGTGAGTTATGTAGTTTGGACTGTCTTGTTTGCAGTTGTTTTCTTGGGTGCACCGCTAGATATGCTGACAATTATTACGTCACTTGTCGTCATTGCTGGAGTTTATATTATTATTAAAGAATAAAGGAGATTCGTGTGAAAGCCATTATCTTAGCAGCGGGGTTGGGAACTCGCTTGCGTCCTATGACTGAAAATACCCCTAAAGCCTTGGTTCAGGTTAATCAAAAACCCTTGATTGAATACCAAATTGAGTTTCTAAAAGAAAAAGGTATCAATGACATTATCATCATTGTCGGTTATCTTAAAGAACAATTCGATTACTTAAAAGAGAAATATGGAGTTCGACTCGTTTTCAATGATAAATACGCTGACTACAATAACTTTTACTCTCTCTATCTTGTAAAAGAAGAATTGGCCAACAGCTATGTTATTGATGCTGATAATTATCTCTTTAAAAATATGTTCCGCAATGATTTGACACGTTCGACTTATTTTAGTGTCTATCGTGAAGATTGTACCAACGAATGGTTCTTGGTCTATGGAGATGACTACAAGGTTCAAGACATTATTGTTGATAGCAAGGCAGGCCGGATCCTGAGTGGTGTATCCTTCTGGGATGCTCCAACTGCAGAAAAGATTGTCAGCTTTATCGACAAGGCTTATGCAAGTGGTGAATTTGTTGATCTATACTGGGACAATATGGTTAAGGATAATATCAAAGAGCTGGATGTCTATGTCGAAGAATTAGAAGGCAATAGCATCTATGAGATTGATAGTGTCCAAGACTACCATAAATTAGAAGAAATTCTTAAAAACGAAAATTAAAGATTTCAACATCTGGCTAAAATAGTCGGATGTTTTTTGATTTTTTTACGAATAAATAGATGAGTAGAAAAAGAAATGGAGATATTTATGAAAATCACAAACTATGAAATCTATAAGTTAAAAAAATCAGGTTTGACCAATCAACAGATTTTGAATGTCCTAGAATACGGTGAAAATGTTGATCAAGAACTGTTGCTAGGTGATATTGCAGATATATCAGGTTGCCGAAATCCAGCCGTTTTTATGGAACGTTATTTTCAGATAGACGATGCGAATCTGGAGAAGGAGTTTCAAAAGTTTCCATCTTTCTCTATTCTAGATGACTGTTATCCTTGGGATTTGAGTGAAATATACGATGCACCTGTACTTTTATTTTACAAGGGAAATCTTGACCTCTTGAAATTCCCGAAGGTAGCGGTTGTGGGTAGTCGTGCTTGTAGTAAACAGGGCGCTAAGTCAGTTGAAAAAGTCATTCAAGGCTTGGAAAATGAACTGGTTATCGTCAGTGGATTAGCCAAGGGCATTGACACAGCAGCTCATATGGCAGCCCTGCAGAATGGCGGAAAAACCATTGCAGTGATTGGGACAGGTCTGGATGTGTTTTATCCTAAAGCCAATAAGCGTTTGCAAGATTACATCGGCAATGATCATCTGGTTCTAAGTGAATATGGACCTGGCGAACAACCTCTAAAATTTCATTTTCCTGCCCGTAATCGCATCATTGCTGGACTTTGTCGTGGTGTGATTGTAGCAGAGGCTAAGATGCGTTCAGGTAGTCTCATTACCTGTGAGCGAGCAATGGAAGAAGGGCGCGATGTCTTTGCTATTCCTGGTAGCATTTTAGATGGACTATCAGACGGATGCCATCATTTGATTCAAGAAGGAGCAAAATTGGTAACCAGCGGGCAGGATGTTCTTGCAGAATTTGAATTTTAGGACGAAATTTCGCTTACTAGACAAACTTTTCTTCTATATATAGGAGCTAAGTCTTGACAGTTATGGCAAAATGGTTTACACTTTATAAAGTTTATTACTTTGAAAAGGTGTGATACTGTGGCTACGGCAACAAAAAAGAAAAAATCAACAGTTAAAAAAAATTTAGTAATCGTGGAGTCACCTGCTAAGGCCAAGACGATTGAAAAATATCTCGGCAGAAACTATAAGGTTTTAGCCAGTGTCGGGCATATCCGTGATTTGAAGAAATCCAGTATGTCCGTTGATATTGAAAATAATTATGAACCGCAATATATCAATATCCGAGGAAAAGGTCCTCTTATCAATGACTTGAAAAAAGAAGCTAAAAAAGCTAATAAAGTCTTTCTGGCGAGTGACCCGGATCGTGAAGGAGAAGCGATTTCTTGGCACTTGGCTCATATTCTCAACTTGGATGAAAATGATGCCAACCGTGTGGTCTTCAATGAAATCACCAAGGATGCTGTCAAAAATGCTTTTAAAGAACCTCGCAAGATTGATATGGACTTGGTCGATGCCCAACAGGCTCGTCGTGTTTTGGATCGCTTGGTAGGCTATTCGATTTCGCCTATTTTGTGGAAGAAGGTTAAGAAGGGCTTGTCAGCAGGTCGCGTTCAATCTATTGCGCTTAAGCTAATCATTGATCGTGAGAATGAAATAAATGCCTTTAAGCCTGAAGAATACTGGACTATTGATAGTGTCTTTAAAAAGGGAACCAAGCAATTTCAGGCATCCTTCTATGGAGTAGATGGTAAAAAGCTGAAACTGACTAGCAATGATGAGGTCAAGGAAGTCTTGTCTCGTCTGACTAGTAAAGACTTTTCAGTAGATCAGGTGGATAAGAAAGAGCGCAAACGCAATGCTCCTTTACCCTATACCACTTCATCTATGCAGATGGATGCTGCCAATAAAATTAACTTCCGTACTCGAAAGACCATGATGGTTGCCCAACAGCTCTATGAAGGAATTAATATCGGTTCTGGTGTTCAAGGTTTGATTACCTATATGCGTACCGATTCGACTCGTATCAGTCCAGTGGCACAGAACGAAGCAGCAAGTTTCATTACAGACCGTTTTGGTAGCAAGTACTCTAAGCATGGTAGCAAGGTCAAAAATGCTTCAGGAGCTCAGGATGCCCATGAGGCTATTCGTCCGTCTAGCGTTTTTAATACACCTGAAAGTATTGCTAATTATCTGGACAAGGATCAACTCAAGCTTTATACTCTTATCTGGAATCGTTTTGTAGCGAGCCAGATGACAGCTGCTGTCTTTGATACCATGGCTGTTAAATTGTCGCAAAATGGAGTTCAATTTGCTGCCAATGGTAGTCAGGTTAAGTTTGATGGTTATCTTGCCATTTATAATGATTCTGATAAGAATAAGATGTTACCAGACATGGCTGTTGGAGATATTGTCAAACAGGTTAATAGTAAACCAGAGCAACATTTCACCCAACCGCCTGCCCGTTATTCTGAAGCGACACTGATTAAGACCTTGGAGGAAAATGGGGTTGGACGTCCGTCAACCTACGCACCAACCATTGAAACTATTCAGAAACGTTATTATGTCCGCCTTGTAGCCAAACGTTTTGAACCGACAGAGTTGGGAGAAATTGTTAACAAGCTCATTGTTGAATATTTCCCAGATATCGTAAACGTAACCTTTACAGCTGAAATGGAAGGCAAGCTGGATGATGTCGAAGTCGGAAAAGAGCAGTGGCAACGTGTTATAGACGCCTTTTACAAACCATTCTCTAAAGAAGTCGCCAAGGCTGAAGAAGAAATGGAAAAAATCCAGATCAAGGATGAACCAGCTGGATTTGACTGTGAAGTGTGTGGCAGTCCAATGGTCATTAAACTTGGTCGTTTTGGTAAGTTCTACGCTTGTAGCAATTTCCCAGATTGCCGTCATACCCAAGCAATCGTAAAAGAAATCGGTGTTGAGTGTCCAAGTTGTCATCAGGGACAAATCATTGAACGTAAAACCAAACGTAATCGCCTCTTCTATGGTTGCAATCGCTACCCAGAATGTGAATTTACCTCTTGGGACAAGCCTGTTGGTCGTGACTGTCCAAAATGTGGTAACTTCCTCATGGAGAAAAAAGTCCGTGGTGGTGGCAAGCAAGTTGTTTGTAGCAAGGGTGACTACGAGGAAGAAAAGATTAAATAAGAGGAGAGTCCTGAAAGTTAATTTCAGGCTCTTTTTGGTTAGAACTTGACAAAATTCATCATTATATGCGAAACTAGAAGAAGATTATTTTAACTAGGAGAAGTTATGCGTATTATTTATCTGATAATTGGTTTTTTATCACTGGCCTTGGCTATTGTTGGGGTTATATTACCCTTGTTGCCTACAACTCCCTTTCTTTTGCTGTCTATTGCTTGTTTCTCCAGAAGTTCCAAGCGCTTCGAAGATTGGCTTTATCATACCAAGCTCTATCAAGCATATGTAGCTGATTTTCGTGAGACTAAGTCTATTGCGCGTGAACGTAAGAAAAAAATTATCGTATCTATCTACATTTTGATGGGAATTTCCATTTATTTTGCCCCTCTTTTACCAGTAAAAATCGGTCTAGGAGCTTTGACCATCTTTATTACCTATTATCTCTTTAAGGTCATTCCGGATAAAGAATAAGTAAAATTTGTCACTATTTCCCTTGATAAAATTGAAAGCATATTCATAACAATATGATATAATGAATTTAAAGTAATCTTCAAGGAGAATTAAATGATTTACGAATTTTGTGCTGAAAATGTGACCTTGCTTGAAAAAGCAATGCAGGCTGGAGCTCGTCGAATCGAACTCTGTGATAATCTAGCAGTGGGAGGAACAACACCAAGCTATGGAGTGACCAAGGCAGCGGTTGAATTGGCAGCTAACTACGATACGACCATCATGACCATGATTCGTCCACGTGGTGGCGACTTTGTCTATAATGAACTAGAAATTGCTATTATGCTAGAGGACATTCGGTTGACTGCTCAGGCTGGAAGTCAAGGAGTTGTATTTGGGGCTTTAACTGCTGATAAAAAGTTGGATAAGCCTAATCTGGAAAAGTTAATTGCTGCATCAAAAGGAATGGAAATTGTCTTTCACATGGCCTTTGATGAATTAAGTGATGAAAATCAGTTAGAAGCTATTGACTGGCTCAGCCAAGCTGGTGTCACTCGTATCTTGACTCGTGCTGGTGTGTCTGGTGACTCGTTAGAAGAACGTTTTGCTCACTATCACAGAATTTTAGAACATGCTAGAGGTAAAATTGAAATTCTACCAGGTGGGGGGATTGACCTTGACAACCGTCAAACCTTTATCGACCAGCTAGGTATGACACAATTACACGGAACAAAGGTTGTCTTTTAAAAAATAGAAAGGAACTGCTAGCTTTGGGTAGCAGTTTTCACTTATGTTTGAAATTTTTAAATCCTATCAGTTTAATCAAGAAAAGGCTCATGCTTATGGTTTTGTAGAAAGTAGTGGAGTCTGGATCTATAGTTGCCAGATTTTGCAGGGTGACTTTGTCATGACTGTGTCCATCACTGCTGATAATGTGAGTTTTCAAGTCTTTGACCAGGAAACAAGTGACCTCTATCCCCAAGTTCATATGGAAAGTATGACAGGAAGTTTTGTTGCAAGTGTCCGTGAGGCTTGTCTGGAGATTCTTTACCAAATTCGGAAGACTTGTTTTGAGGTACAGGATTTTATCTGCCCTCAGACTAAGCGAATCATGACTCAGGTTCAGGAAAAATATGGTAATCGGTTGGAATATCTGTGGGATAAATCTCCTGACACGGCAGTGTTAAGACATGAAGGCAATCAAAAGTGGTATGCCGTCTTGATGAAAATTTCTTGGGATAAGCTGGAAAAGGGCAGAGAAGGACAAGTGGAAGCAGTCAACCTCAAACATGATCAAGTAGCTGATTTGCTTTCAAATAAAGGTATTTATCCTGCCTTTCATATGAACAAACGCTACTGGATTAGTGTGGCGCTTGATGATACTTTATCAGATGAAGAAGTACTGGAATTGATAGAAAGAAGTTGGAACTTAACTATTAAAAAATGAAACATTTCAAGGTTTTTCAAAAGCTTTCAATTAGCAAAATATTCTCTACTGAAGAAATTTTCAGAAAATATTGGATTTTTTCTTGACAAGCACTTTTGCCTATGCTAAAATACTAAACAAGATATCAAACGAAGGAGAAAGTCAAACATGAAAACAGCTAAGTTTAATCAATTTGCTTTGTTGTTGAGGTACTCGGGCTAGTGCAAAAAGCATTAGTCCTGTTTGGCTTACCAAGCGGGAGTGAATCAACATCTCGCTTGGATCTCTAAGCGAGATGTTTTTTTACAACCATATTTGGAAAAGGGGAAATCTTATGCGAACAGTTGAATTTCTAGATACCAGCCTTCGGGATGGAGAACAGACACCTGGTGTTAATTTTTCAATCAAGGAAAAAATTGCCATTGCAAGACAGCTGGAGAAATGGGGCATTTCAGCAATTGAAGCTGGTTTTCCAGCGGCTAGCCCAGACTCATTTACGGCAGTGCAGGAGATTGCCAAGGCCTTGAAGAAAACAGCGGTGACTGGTTTGGCCCGTTCTGTCAAGTCTGATATTGATGCTTGTTACGAGGCACTTAAGGATGCCAAGTATCCACAGGTTCACGTCTTTATCGCTACCAGTCCAATTCACCGCAAGTATAAACTCAATAAGAGCAAGGAAGAGATTTTAGAAGCTATTAAGGAGCATGTTTCTTATGCACGTTCTAAGTTCGAGATTGTTGAGTTCTCTCCTGAGGATGCGACTCGAACAGAGTTGGATTTCCTCTTGCAAGTTGTTCAAACGGCGGTCGATGCAGGCGCATCTTATATCAATATCCCTGACACGGTAGGATTTACCACTCCAGAGGAATATGGTGCTATCTTCAAATACTTGATTGAGAATGTTAAGACGAATCGTCATATTATCTATTCGCCTCACTGTCACGATGACCTCGGGATGGCAGTGGCTAATAGCCTTGCTGCTGTTAAGAATGGGGCGAGTCGTGTCGAAGGAACTATCAACGGTATTGGTGAGCGAGCTGGGAATGCTGCTTTGGAAGAAATTGCAGTGGCACTTAATATTCGCCAAGATTACTACCAAGCAGAAACCAGTATTGTCTTAAATGAGACCATCAATACGTCAGAAATGGTTTCTCGCTTCTCAGGTATTCCAGTTCCTAAAAACAAGGCCGTCGTTGGTGGTAATGCCTTCTCTCACGAATCTGGTATTCACCAAGATGGAGTTCTTAAAAATCCCCTCACTTATGAGATCATCACCCCTGAATTGGTTGGTGTTAAGAGTAATAGTCTTCCGCTTGGAAAATTGTCAGGTCGCCATGCCTTTGTAGAGAAACTAAGAGAATTGGCCCTAGAATTTACAGAGGAGGACATCAAGCCACTCTTTGCTAAGTTCAAGGCTCTAGCAGACAAGAAGCAAGAAATCACAGATGCAGATATTCGAGCTTTGGTAGCTGGAACCATGGTTGAAAATCCAGAAGGCTTCCACTTTGATGATTTACAACTACAAACTCATGCGGATAATGATATAGAAGCACTCGTTAGCCTAGCTAATATGGAAGATGAGAAAGTCGAATTTAATGCGACAGGACAAGGTTCTGTTGAAGCTATCTTCAATGCTATCGACAAATTCTTCAATCAATCCGTTCGCTTGGTGTCCTACACTATTGACGCTGTGACGGATGGAATCGATGCCCAGGCTCGGGTTTTGGTCACTGTTGAAAATAGAGATACAGAAACCATCTTTAATGCAGCAGGTCTGGATTTCGATGTACTGAAGGCTTCAGCTATTGCCTACATCAATGCCAATACCTTTGTTCAAAAAGAGAATGCTGGTGAGATGGGACGAAGTGTTTCCTATCGTGACATGCCTAGTGTGTAAAGGAGAATGCTATGACAAAGAAAATAGTAGCTTTAGCAGGGGACGGAATCGGCCCAGAAATCATGGAGGCCGGTTTAGAGGTTCTGGAAGCTCTAGCTGAAAAAACAGGCTTTGATTATGAGATTGATAGGCGACCTTTTGGAGGTGCAGGTATAGATGCTGCAGGGCATCCCTTACCTGATGAAACCCTCAAGGCAAGTAGAGAAGCAGATGCCATTCTCCTAGCGGCTATCGGTAGTCCTCAGTATGATGGAGCAGCGGTTCGGCCTGAACAAGGCTTGCTAGCTCTCCGTAAGGAATTCAATCTTTACTCTAATATTCGCCCTGTAAAAATCTTTGACAGTCTCAAGCATTTGTCACCACTCAAACCGGAACGAATTGCTGGTGTAGACTTTGTCGTGGTGCGTGAGTTGACAGGCGGGATTTACTTTGGAGATCATATCCTTGAAGAGCGCAAAGCGCGTGATATCAACGGCTATAGCTATGAGGAAGTAGAGCGAATTATTCGCAAAGCCTTTGAAATTGCAAGAAATCGCAGAAAAATCCTTACTAGTATCGATAAGCAAAATGTGTTGGCGACCTCAAAACTCTGGCGGAAAGTAGCTGAGGAAGTTGCGCAGGATTTCCCAGATGTAACCTTGGAGCACCAGCTGGTAGACTCAGCTGCTATGCTTATGATTACCAATCCTGCCAAGTTTGATGTCATCGTGACAGAGAATCTTTTCGGAGATATCTTATCTGATGAATCAAGCGTTCTATCTGGCACACTTGGAGTTATGCCATCAGCCAGTCATTCTGAAAATGGACCAAGTCTCTATGAGCCCATTCACGGTTCAGCTCCTGATATTGCAGGTCAAGGAATTGCCAATCCTATCTCCATGATTTTATCAGTGGCCATGATGTTGAGAGATAGTTTTGGACGTTATGAGGATGCGGAACGTATCGAGCGTGCTGTTGAGGCAAGTTTGGCAGATGGTGTTTTAACGAGAGATATAGGAGGTCAGGCTTCGACCAAGGAAATGACGGAAGCTATTATTGCAAGGTTATGAAGTTAGATGAAAAAGTTACTCTAGTCTTTTTGATTTGGAATGTCATGGTTTTCTTGATTTATGGTATTGACAAATCCAAGGCAAGGAGAAGAGCTTGGCGCATCCCTGAGAAAATCTTACTTATTTTAGCCTTTACTTGTGGTGGTTTTGGGGCCTGGTTAGCAGGAATCATCTTTAACCACAAGACTAGAAAATGGTACTTTAAAACAGTTTGGTTTCTTGGGATGGTGACCACACTAGGAGCCTTATATTTTATTTGGAGGTAATGGATGGCAGGAAAATCGATTTTTGATAAATTATGGGAACGTCATGTCATCACAGGAGAAGAGGGGCAGCCCCAACTCATGTATGTGGACCAGCACTATATTCATGAAGTGACCAGCCCTCAAGCCTTTCAAGGTTTGCGAGATGCAGGTCGCAGATTGAGACGACCAGATTTGACATTTGGAACCTTTGACCACAATGTCCCGACGGTCAATATCTACGATATTCGAGATGTCATTTCCAAGGCTCAAATTGATAAGCTTGCTGAAAATGTTGAGGAATTTGGGATTGAACATGCTGCCCACGGTTCTGAAAAACAAGGAATTGTTCACATGGTTGGTCCAGAAACAGGACGGACCCAACCAGGGAAATTCATTGTCTGTGGAGACAGCCATACGGCAACCCATGGAGCTTTCGGAGCAATCGCTTTTGGAATTGGGACCAGTGAGGTTGAGCATGTCTTTGCGACACAGACCCTCTGGCAGGTCAAACCCAAGAAAATGCTGGTAGAATTCACTGGTGTTCCTCAAAAAGGAGTATATTCCAAGGATTTCATTTTAGCTTTGATTGCCAAGTACGGCGTTGCTTGCGGCGTTGGCTATGTGGTGGAATATCGGGGACAAGCGATTGATGCACTGAGCATGGAAGAGCGAATGACTATCTGCAATATGTCCATCGAGTTTGGATCTAAGATGGGAATCATGAACCCGGATCAAACCACCTATGATTATCTTAAGGGACGAGAATGTGTTCCAGAGGACTTCGAAGAGGCTGTGGTGGATTGGAAAACCCTTGTCAGTGATGATGATGCTGTCTATGATAAGGTTATTCGTATGGATGTATCAGACCTAGCACCTATGGTGACCTGGGGAACCAATCCTGCTATGGGGGTTGACTTTGACAGTAGCTTCCCAGAAATTAAGGATATGAATGATGAGCGAGCTTACAATTACATGGACTTGGAGCCTGGTCAAAAGCCAGCTGATATTGAACTAGGCTATATCTTTATTGGTTCTTGTACCAATGCTCGTCTCAGTGACTTGCAACTGGCTGCGCGATTTGTCAAAGGAAAGCAAATTGCTCCTAATTTAACGGCTATCGTGGTTCCAGGATCTCGTCCTGTGAAACGAGCTGCTGAGAAGTTGGGTTTGGACAAGGTCTTTCTAGATGCTGGCTTTGAGTGGAGAGACCCAGGTTGCTCTATGTGCCTAGGGATGAATCCAGACAAGGTTCCAGATGGTGTCCACTGTGCCTCAACCAGCAACCGAAACTTTGAAGACAGACAAGGTTTTGGCGCTAAGACCCATCTTTGCAGTCCAGCCATGGCAGCTGCGGCAGCTATCGCAGGGCGATTCGTAGATGTTCGGCAAATGCCAGAAGCCCAGTAAGGAGAGGATATGGAGAAATTTACAGTTTATACGGGAACGACCGTTCCTCTCATGAATGATAACATCGACACAGACCAAATCCTACCCAAGCAGTTTCTCAAGTTAATCGATAAGAAAGGCTTTGGTAAGTACCTCATGTATGCTTGGCGTTATCTGGATGACAAGTATACTGAGGACCCAGACTTTGTCTTTAACCGACCTGAATATCGGAAAGCCAGTATTCTCATCTCAGGGGATAACTTTGGGGCAGGATCTTCGAGGGAACACGCAGCTTGGGCTCTAGCGGACTATGGTTTCAAGGTCGTGATTGCAGGGTCTTTTGGTGATATTCATTACAATAATGAACTCAATAATGGCATGTTGCCTATTGTACAGCCCAGAGAGGTTCGAGAGAAACTAGCCCAGCTACAACCAAGTGACCAGGTAACTGTGGACTTGGAACAACAAAAAATCATCTCACCAGTTGGAGAATTCACCTTCGAGATAGATAGCGAGTGGAAACACAAGCTCTTAAATGGCTTGGATGATATCGGTATTACCTTGCAGTATGAAGACTTGATTGCTGCTTATGAAAAACAACGACCAGACTACTGGCAGGATTAGAAGAAAAATAGAAAAGGAAATAGAACTATGACAAAACACATTCAATGGAACGGAACACTTTCACAAGAAGGATATGATATTTTAAAAGGTGAGGGCGGATGTATCGTTTGCCCTACTAAAGTTGGTTACATTATCATGACTAGCGACAAGGCAGGACTTGAACGCAAGTTTGAAGCTAAAGAACGTAACCGTAACAAACCAGGTGTTGTTCTCTGCGGTAGCATGGATGAGCTTCGTGCTTTAGCACAACTCAATCCAGAAATTGAAGCCTTCTACCAAAAACATTGGGACGAAGACATTCTTCTTGGCTGTATCCTTCCATGGAAACCAGAAGCCTTTGAAAAACTCAAAGCATATGGGGATGGCCGTGAAGAACTCATGACTGACGTGCGTGGTACTAGCTGTTTCGTTATCAAGTTTGGAAAAGCTGGTGAACAATTGGCTGCCAAACTTTGGGAAGAAGGAAAGATGGTCTACGCCTCATCTGCAAATCCATCTGGAAAAGGAAACCGTGGTAAGGTAGAAGGAATCGGAGAACGTATCGAAGGGGCAGTTGACCTTGTTATCGAGGCAGACGACTATGTGGCATCTATCCAGCCTGACAAAACGATTGAAACACGCTACGAGCAGGGTGTGATGGTCTCTATGGTCGATAAAGATGGAAAACTTATCCCAGAACAAGGAGGAGCACGTTCAACTTCACCAGCTCCAGTTGTAATCCGCAAAGGGCTTGACATTGATAAGATTATGATGCACCTGTCAGACACCTTTAACTCATGGGACTACCGTCAGGGAGAGTATTATTAGAATGTAGAAGAAGTGGGGAGAAAATAATCTCTCTTCTTTCTTTTGTTGTTTATATCATAAAATCCGAACAATATATTTTAATTTATAACATTATTTGACAAAAACTGTACTTTAGTTTATAATAAATTAAGGAAACGTCGGAAAAGGCGTAGTGATGCGAGAGCATAGGTAGGTCATTACAAAAGAAACGAGACATCGATATGTTAAATGAATTTCCAATTTTTGATTACGAAGATATCCAACTGATTCCAAATAAATGTGTCATTAAAAGCCGTGCAGAAGCGGATACAAGTGTCACTCTAGGAAAGCACACCTTTAAACTACCTGTTGTACCAGCTAATATGCAGACGATTTTGGATGAAAATGTAGCAGAGCAACTGGCAAAAGGTGGTTACTTCTACATTATGCACCGTTTTGATGAGGCAGGACGTATTCCTTTTATTAAACGAATGCACGATCAAGGGCTCATTGCTTCTATCTCTGTCGGTGTTAAGGATTATGAGTATGATTTTGTTAGCCAGCTCAAGGCTGATGCTCCCGAATACATCACGATTGACATTGCTCATGGTCATGCAGATAGCGTGATTTCTATGATTCAACACATTAAGAAAGAATTGCCAGATACTTTTGTCATTGCTGGAAATGTGGGAACACCAGAAGCTGTGCGTGAATTGGAAAATGCTGGTGCGGATGCTACTAAGGTTGGAATAGGTCCTGGTAAGGTTTGTATCACTAAGGTCAAGACTGGTTTTGGTACAGGTGGTTGGCAGTTAGCTGCTCTACGCTGGTGTGCTAAGGCTGCACGTAAACCGATTATCGCTGATGGAGGAATTCGTACTCACGGTGATATTGCCAAGTCTATCCGTTTCGGTGCTAGCATGGTCATGATTGGTTCCCTCTTTGCAGGACACATCGAAAGTCCAGGGAAAACAATTGAAGTCGATGGTGAACAATTCAAAGAATACTACGGTTCAGCTTCCCAATATCAAAAAGGTGCTTATAAAAACGTGGAGGGCAAACGCATCTTGCTTCCTGCAAAAGGTCATTTACAAGACACTTTGACTGAGATGGAACAAGACCTTCAAAGTGCTATTTCTTATGCAGGTGGACGTCAGGTTGCTGACCTTAAACACGTTGATTATGTTATCGTGAAAAACTCCATCTGGAATGGGGATGCTTCCCACTAAGACGGGCTATCTCACTAGAAAAAACTTGTTATTAGAGCAAATTTTTGTTATAATAAAACAAGTTTCCACCCTTAGTGTAATGGATATCACGTAAGATTCCGGTTCTTGAGATGGGGGTTCGATTCCCTCAGGGTGGATGTAAATAGCTCAGGAGTCTGAGTAGAAATATAAAAGATAAAGACGCATTATATCATGTCTAGACAAGAAGACTTTGATATGATGTGTTTTATGTTTTTATATTCGATAAATTATTTAACAGCCCTCTTTCTGATATTATACGTTAGAGGCAGTAATATACATAAGAAATAAAATATTTCGGGTGTCAAACTTGTCTAATTATGAGCAAAATGATATACTAAAATCAATAACCTGTTTTTCTTTCTCATTTAGTTACTCAGGTTAATATATATATATATGAGGTT
The DNA here is from genome assembly GCF_024295435.1 of Streptococcus sp. CF7_Ac1-8. Lineage (GTDB taxonomy): Bacteria > Bacillota > Bacilli > Lactobacillales > Streptococcaceae > Streptococcus > Streptococcus mitis_AP. The sequence continues at coordinate 53,994 of NZ_JANCPI010000015.1, forward strand.
GAAATTTTGTCAAATAAAAAAGAAATTTTTTCTATTCGTAAATTAAAAAATGGTCGTTCAGACTCAGTAAAAATAGGTACTCTCGGACTCATTATGGGTGCTGCTATCGCTTTGTCTGTCAACACTCAGTCTGTAGAAGCTGCTATTATCGATAACAAAGATGGAACTACTACTATATCAAATAGCAAGGGTTCTATCAAAGTAGATACAGCACATGTGGAATTTAATAGTGATAATTATGAGGATGATTCAAAATATTTTGATCGTAATCCAAAACCGAATGAAACAGGTACAGATAAAATTACTAAAACAGGTAAGGTAGACTACAAGTATGTATCAACTGATGGGACTGTTTTAGAAGAAGATAAAAATCAAGATGCAGGCTTTGAAAAACAAATTTCGGTAGATTATGAAGTATACGGACCATATGGAAAAGTCTTCAAATCATTAAAAGGTAACGAAATTACCGATACTGATTTAACCAAGGCAAAAGAGCACGGTGCCGCAGGAAAAGATACTATTGAAAAAAATAATACGATCTATCATAAGATTGGGGATCCAACTGTAGAAATCACAGGTGATGGAGGGGGGACATACTCTGACTCTACTCTTGGAAATGTGACTGCAAAACTAACTTCTGAAGGTCTTGTTCAAAATGATGGGAAAATTAACCACAGTGGGGTTAAACCAGGAGGTCGTACCTGGATTGTCGAAGAAACTGGTAAGGGGACTTACGGCAAATATGTATTAGCCGATACACCAGCCACTACATCTGATAACTGGCTAGAAGATACATTCAAGGCGGGAGAAGCCACAGCAAAAGAATATACTTCTACGAATATCGCTACAGATGGTGGTATCAAGGAAGGAGATTATGTCTTCGTATTAGAAAAAAATACATATGTATCAGCTAGTCGGAATAACATTTCCTATACATCGGTTTATCATATGGAAATTCCTGAAGATATAAATGATATTAAGGGATTTCATAGCTATATTTCGCAGCACAAAGATAATCCAGATACTGTTACTATCCCAGAAACGAAAACCCTTTTAAATAACTATTTGAAATATTTAAAAAGGTATAACTTAGAAGATACTGAAGACAATTTTAAGAGTTTTTTTGTTCTAGGAGACGAATACGAGTACGTCAGAAAGATGGCTGATAACATATTTAGAAGTCGCACTCTCGATTCCGAAAAACGCCCTGTAGATGATGTTGCATTCAGCGGTGATCAGGTTAACTTTCAAGAGTTATCCATTGGAGGTGGCTATTTCTCCACAAATGCAGTCGTTAACCATGGTTATTATGAAAGCTATAGTTATAAGACGGAATATACTCCTCTTAGAGCTTATCGTTTAGGTAGTGGTCATACTACTATCACCTACACTTATAGTCCTGAAGTAACGAGTAGATCTGAAAAGAAAGGCTCGGTTACCGTACATTATCAAACAGAAGACGGGACAACTCTTAAAGATTCGTATAATGATACTGTAGATGCTGTAGTAGAAGTTGAAACAAAAACTTACTATCTTGATGCGAATAATCAAGAAGTAGTTGTGGAAGACAAAACTGTTAAAACGCCTAAAAACGTAGCCTACAACACTAAAGAAAATGAAACTGAAAAACCTCAAAGATTGGAAGCAAATGGTTCTGTTTACTATTTAGACGAGACTAAAACAAAAACTACGGTAAATGGTGTTCCCAAAACTTCACCAGAAGAAGAAGGTTCTGTTGTAGAAGGAACTACAGAAGTAACCTATGTCTATGAAAAAGCTGGATCAGTCCTTGTTCACTATGTTGATACAGAAGGCCATCCTCTCCAAGGAACCAATGAAAATCAACAACCAGTGACTCAAACGGTTACGGATACTGATAATGCCAAAGCAGGTTCAGACTACGATACACAAGATCATAAACCAACAAGCATTACTACAGCAGATGGTAAAGTTTATCAACTGGTTCCTCAAAGTACTAGAGGAAATGAGACAGGTAAGGTTGTCGCAGGCCAAACTCTTGAAGTCACTTATGTTTATAAAGAAGTTAAAGGGAATGTTCTAGTTAAATACGTAGATGAAAAAGGAACTCCACTAGCAGGAACAGCTTCAATGCCTGGAAATACAACAGAAGCAGTAACAGCAGACGGAGTAAAAGCAGTCACTGAAGCAGGGTTAGGCACAAGGTATGATAATAAAGTAGCTGAGAAAAAAGCGACTAAGATTACAACAGCAGATGGAAAAGTATATGAACTTGTAAAAGAAAATAATGGATTATACAATACATCAGAGCCTGAAACAGGAACAGTAACAGAAGCTGATAAAGTAGTAACATTCGTCTACAAAGAGAAAAAATCAGCAGTAAATGTGAAGTATGTTGATAAAGCTGGACAACCAATCGCTGGAACAGCAACAATGCCTAATAATTCAACTGAAGAAGTAACAGTTGATGGATTAAAACCTGTAACAGATGCAAGTGTAAATTCTGACTATGATGTTACTAGTAAAAAAGCATCTAAGATTACCACAGCAGATGGAAAAGTTTATCGACTAATTGGTTTACAAGCAGGATCTAAACCAGCAGCTGGTACAGTAGAAGAGAACGAAATCACTGTAACTTATCAGTATGAGTTACTAGGAAGTGTAGTGACTAAATATGAATTATCAGATGGTACGAAATTAACAGGTGCATTAACATTTGATAATGCTACAACTCCAACTACAGTAGAAGACAAAGGTTTAGCTGTTGCCAATGCGACAGATGTATCAAATGGTACCAATTATGACGCAAGCACTTCAGCTAATAAGCCGAACAAGATTACAACAGCAACTGGAGAAGTATATTACTTAACAACTTCAAATGACGGAGTAAAAGCAGATTCAGCACCAGTTACTGGAACAGTAGAAGAAGGTAAAACAAAAGAAGTTACTTATGTCTACGAAAAAGCTGGATCAGTAGTGATTAAATACATTAATACTGACGGTACTGAAATTAAAACATCTGTACAAGATTCTACAAATGTTAAAGCAGGAACAGCATATAACGCAGCTGAAAATGATGAAAAACCAGCAACAATTGAATTTAACAACACGAAATATAAACTAGTTACCAAAGCAGGTACTACTACAACTAATGCAACTTACTCTGCCGAAGCAATCGTAACAAACGGAGAAAACGTTGGAACTGTGGAAGGGCAAGTAGTAGCAGGAAAAACACTTGAAGTAACATATGTTTATACAGAAGTAACTGGAGACGTAGTGGTTCACTATGTTGACACAGAAGGTAATGTAATCGCTGAAGATAAAGAAGATACTAAAGGTGCTTCTCTAAACGCTAAATACGACACAACTGACAACAAGCCAGAGAAAATCGAAAAAGACGGAACAGTTTACTACTTAACAGCTAAAGCCCTAAAAGATGGCTCTAAACCAGAAAACGGAGACGTAGTAGAAGGTAAAACTGAAGTAATTTACGTTTATGAAAAAGCTGGATCAGTCATCGTTAACTACCAAACAGAAGACGGAATACCATTAGTAGGAACTGCAGATGGTAAAGATATTGCTTCAGGTGCTAAAGACACTGACAATGGGAAACCAGGTTCTGACTACAATACTGCAGATAACGGAATGAAACCAAGCCGTCTCACAACTGCAGAAGGAAAAGTATACGAATTGGTTGAAGCTTCAACTAAAGGAAATGAAACAGGTAAAGTTGTTGCTGGAGAAACTAAAGAAGTAACATACGTTTATAAAGAAGTAAAAGGTAACGTAGTTGTTAAGTATGAAGATACTGAAGGTAACGTAATTGCTGAAGACGAAAAAGATGAAACAGATGCTTCTCTAAATGTTAAATATGATACAGCAGACCACAAAAAAGATGAAATCATTAAAGATGGTGTTAAATATTACTTAACAGCTAAAGAGCTTAAAGATGATTCTAAACCAGCTACTGGAGACGTGGTAGAAGGTACAACTACAGTAACTTATGTATACGAAAAAGCAGGTTCAGTCATCGTTAACTACCAAACTGAAGATGGAAGTCCATTAGTAGGAACTGCAGATGGTGCTAATGTAGCTTCAGGAGTTAAAGACACAACAGACGCTAAAGCAGGAACTGACTACAACACTGCAGACAACGGAATGAAACCAAGTCGTATCACAACTGCAGAAGGGAAAGTATACGAATTAGTACCAACAGCAACTAAAGGTGACGAAATAGGTAAAGTAGTAGCAGGACAAACTCTTGAAGTAACTTATGTTTACCAAGAAGTTAAAGGGAATGTCATCGTTAAATTCCAAGATACAGAAGGAAATACCATCTCAGAAGATGAAAATGATGAAACAAATGCTTCTCTTAATACAAACTACAACACGTCAGAACATAAGAAAGCGACTATCGTAAAAGATGGTGTCACTTACTATCTAACTGATAAAGCCCTAAAAGACGGCTCTAAACCAGAAGAAGGTTCTGTTGTAGAAGGAACTACAGAAGTAACGTATGTCTATGAAAAAGCGGGTTCAGTCATCGTTAACTACCAAACAGAAGATGGAACTCCATTAGTAGGAACTGCAGATGGTGCTAATGTAGAATCAGGTGTAAAAGACACAACAGACGCTAAAGCAGGAACTGACTATAATACTGCAGACAACGGAATGAAACCAAGCCGTATCACAACTGCAGAAGGAAAAGTATACAAATTGGTTGAAGCTTCAACTAAAGGAAATGAAACAGGCAAGGTTGTAGCAGGACAAACTCTTGAAGTAACATACGTTTATAAAGAAGTAACTGGAGATGTAGTAGTTCACTACGTTGACACAGCAGGTAACGTAATCGCTGAAGATAAAGAAGATACTAAAGGTGCTTCTCT
>NZ_JANCPI010000016.1:0-52281 GCF_024295435.1 Streptococcus sp. CF7_Ac1-8
CATGGCGGTGTAGCTCAGCTGGCTAGAGCGTCCGGTTCATACCCGGGAGGTCGGGGGTTCGATCCCCTTCGCCGCTATAATGATCTTGTTGGACCTTTAGCTCAGCTGGTTAGAGCTCTCGGCTCATAACCGAGTGGTCGTAGGTTCAAGTCCTACAAGGTCCATTTGAATAGTATGGAGGATTACCCAAGTCCGGCTGAAGGGAACGGTCTTGAAAACCGTCAGGCGTGTAAAAGCGTGCGTGGGTTCGAATCCCACATCCTCCTTTTGTATTAACGCGGGATGGAGCAGCTCGGTAGCTCGTCGGGCTCATAACCCGAAGGTCGTAGGTTCAAATCCTGCTCCCGCAATAAGGCTCGGTAGCTCAGTTGGTAGAGCAATGGATTGAAGCTCCATGTGTCGGCGGTTCGATTCCGTCTCGCGCCATTTTATTAATAGTATGTATGCGGGTGTAGTTTAGTGGTAAAACTACAGCCTTCCAAGCTGTTGTCGCGAGTTCGATTCTCGTCACCCGCTTTGAACTTTGTTCAATTACCAAGTTTTTAACTTGGGCGCGTAGCTCAGGTGGTTAGAGCGCACGCCTGATAAGCGTGAGGTCGGTGGTTCGAGTCCACTCGTGCCCATTAATAGGAGAATTACTCAAGAGGCTGAAGAGGACGGTTTGCTAAATCGTTAGGTCGGGTAACTGGCGCAAGGGTTCGAATCCCTTATTCTCCGTTTTATTGAGAGTTTATAACTCTTTTTTTGTTTTTTTAAGAATAGAGAATAAAAACTTCAGATTTGTAAAACTTAATTGGATTACTTATCTGAAGTTTTTTGCGCTCTTTGTCAACTGTAGTGGGCTGCAGAAAAGCTAAAATCTTTATATATTGTCGATTTTATGGTTGTGCTAGTTTATTATTACTTCCAACTCTTGAGTGAAATTTCTCCGCTATTGAGCCAGATTTCTTTTCCGTTATCACATTGAACTAAAAGTTTGCCATTTTCTGAGATATCTTTAGCAAGCCCCTTGTAGTCTTTTTGATCTAGTGTGAAAGTCACTTCTTTTCCTAGAACGAAGGACTGTTTTTTGTATAGGTATAATAGCTCTTCTGCTGGTGTTTCGAAGAAAGCACGCCAGATTTCGATAATTAATTCATTTCTGGTAATAGGTGCTGGAGCTTTGAATAAACTAGCAGCTTTTTCTTTTAATTCTTGAGGAAAGTCTTTAATAGTAAAGTTGATTCCTACTCCAATATTGATATCTGTGACTAAGCCAGTTTCTACAGAGGTCATTGCTTCAGTAAGGATTCCTCCAATTTTATGATTGTTTAGGTAGATATCATTGACCCATTTTATGTCGACATCTATTAATGTTAGGTTCTTAATGGCTTTGTAGATAGCTCCTGCTACAAGTAGTGTGTAGGATGGTAATTGCTCATAGGGAAGATTTGGTTTAAGATGGAGTGTCATATAAATGCCACCTTGGGGTGAGTAGAAAGAACGTTGAAAACGGCCTCGCCCTGCTGTTTGATAGGAAGCTAGATAGAGGGTGTTTGCTTTATTTCCTAAATCAATTGCTTCTTTTGCATCGAGTTGTGTTGATCTTGTTTCGTGTTTAAAACTGACTTTAATTGGAAGGTTTTCTTCTAGAAGTTCTGGAAGAATAAGGTCTCCATTCACCAGTTTATAGCCTTTGTTTTTGATACTATCAATTTCAATGCCTTCTTGTTCTAGACGCTTGATGGCTTTCCAAATTGACGTTCGGCTTAGAGATAGTTCTTCTGCGATTTTTTCTCCGCTGATATAGTCGGTTTCTTTAGCTAGAATCTGGTAGACAGCTTGGTAGGATTTCATAGTGTTTCCTTTCTTTAGGAGTAGTATGTGATTTGAATCTAGTTTGGCTAGTTGCTTAATTACTACTATTTTAACATATACCTAGTCTTTACGGTATGATTTTCTTATAGTAAATGTAGTCATTAAGTTTGAGTTTTGAAATATCAGTATTTTTGCTCCCTTTTTTACCTAGTAAACGTTTCCTTTGTTTTCAAATTGCTAAAAAAGTGGTACAATAAAGGGTAGCTTACTATTATCTGAATCAGTTGATTTGGAGAGAAAGGATTCATTTTGAAATCAATAGGCTTTATTGAAAAGCTGAAAGGGTTGTCTAGTAAAGAGCTGATTTTATTGGGAATTATCCTGAGTATCTTTTTACCCTTTTATCTTTTTGTAGTTGTATTCTGTTTATATATTATCAGTTTGATTTTTACAGGAGACATGAAAAATATTCTTCAGAAAATGGGGGAGCATCCGATGCTGCTTCTTTTTCTTGGCTATAGTACTGTTATATCCGTTTTTGCACAAAATTGGATGGGAGTTGTGGCTTCGGTAGGAATTTTTCTTTTTACTATTTTCTTTTTGCACTATCAGTCGATTTTATCACATAAATTCTTTCGCTTGATTTTGCAGCTCGTCTTGTTTGGTAGCGTCTTGTCAGCTGCTTTTGCGAGTTTAGAACATTTCCAAATTGTGAAGAAATTTAACTATGCTTTTCTTTCACCCAATATGCAGGTTTGGCATCAGAATCGTGCAGAAGTGACCTTCTTTAATCCTAATTATTATGGAATTATTTGTTGTTTCTGTATCATGATTGCTTTCTATCTGTTTACAACGACCAAGTTGAATTGGTTGAAAGTATTTTGTGTGATTGCAGGCTTTGTGAATCTCTTTGGTTTGAACTTTACGCAAAATCGAACTGCCTTTCCTGCTATTATCGCTGGAGCCATTATTTATCTCTTTACGACCATTAAAAACTGGAAGGCCTTTTGGCTTAGTATTGGGGTCTTTGCGATTGGCTTGAGTTTCCTCTTTTCCAGTGATTTGGGAGTTCGGATGGGGACTTTAGACTCTTCTATGGAAGAACGCATTTCTATCTGGGATGCTGGGATGGCCTTATTTAAGCAAAATCCTTTCTGGGGTGAAGGGCCATTGACCTATATGCACTCTTATCCTCGGATAAATGCTCCTTATCATGAACATGCTCACAGTCTATATATCGATACGATTCTGAGTTACGGAATTGTGGGGACTATTTTATTAGTTTTGTCTTCTGTTGCTCCTGTTCGATTGATGATGGATATGAGTCAGGAGTCGGGGAAACGTCCGATTATCGGTCTTTATCTGTCTTTCCTTACAGTGGTTGCTGTACATGGAATTTTTGACTTGGCCCTCTTCTGGATTCAGTCAGGTTTCATTTTCTTACTAGTTATGTGCAGTATTCCGTTGGAGCATCGAACTTTGGTATCGGACATGACGGATTAAGTTTATAAGATTAAAATCTTCTATCTTGGGTAGGAGATTTTTTTACTGGGAAAAATTATTTCCAAATCGAAATAGTTGACAGTTAGAACGATGAGTGTTACAATTGTTTTATTCTTTTCGATATCGAAATAAATTGGAGGTGTTATGAAGGATAGTCATTTGCTAGCCCATCATATTCGTTTGTTGAATGGGCGGATTTTTCAAAAGTTACTGAGCCAAGACCCTGAAGCTCTTTATCGGAGTGAGCAGGGCAAGATTTTAGCGGTTTTATGGAATAGTGAAACCGGCTGCGCAACTGCGACAGATATTGCTCTGGAAACTGGGCTTGCTAACAATACACTGACGACGATGATTAAAAAACTAGAGGAACAAAATCTTGTAGCTATTAGTCCATGTGGAGAAGATAAGCGTAAGAAGTATTTAGTTTTAACAGAGTTGGGGCAGTCACAGAAAGAAGTGGGGCATCGTATCAGTCAGAAATTGGATACGATCTTTTACAAAGGATTTTCAGAGGAAGAAATTCGTCAGTTTGAAGCCTTTCAAGAAAGGATTTTGGCAAATCTGAAAGAGAAGGAAAATGAGGTTTAAAATAGAGCAAATTAGCTGTTTATAAGTAAAGGCCACTTTCGACTTTGTTTTCCAACTCTTAGGACAAGGGAACTATGTGGTTAGCTATGGTCAGACTCAGATTGATGGAGTTGCCTATGCCCAGTACGATATCTTCCGTCTAGAAAACGGGAAAATTGTGGAACATTGGGATAATAAGGAAGTCATGCCTAAGGTAGAAGACTTGACCAATAGAGGGAAGTTTTAAATTGAGGATACAGAATGATTGAATACAAAAATGTGGCGCTACGCTACACAGAAAAAGATGTCTTAAGAGATGTAAATTTACGGATTGAGAATGGGGAGTTTATGGTTTTAGTTGGTCCATCTGGCTCAGGTAAGACAACCATGATTAAGATGGTCAATCGCCTCTTGGAACCAACTGATGGAAATATTTATATGGATGGCAAGCGCATCAAAGATTATGATGAGCGTGAACTTCGTCTTTCTACTGGTTATGTTTTACAGGCTATTGCTCTATTTCCTAATCTAACGGTCGCGGAAAATATTGCCCTGATTCCTGAGATGAAGGGATGGACTAAGGAAGAAATTGCTCAGAAAACTGAAGAGCTTTTGGCTAAGGTTGGTTTACCAGGAGCCGAGTATGGGCATCGTTTGCCTAGTGAATTATCTGGTGGAGAACAGCAACGGGTCGGTATTGTTCGTGCTATGATTGGTCAGCCTAAGATTCTCCTCATGGATGAGCCTTTTTCAGCCTTGGATGCAATTTCGAGGAAACAGTTGCAGGTTTTGACTAAGGAATTGCATAAAGAGTTTGGGATGACAACGATTTTTGTGACCCATGATACGGATGAAGCTTTGAAATTGGCGGACCGTATTGCTGTCTTGCAGGATGGAGAGATTCGTCAGGTGGCGAATCCTGAGACGATTTTAAAAGCGCCTGCAACAGACTTTGTAGCAGAATTGTTTGGAGGTAGTGTTCATGACTAATTTAATTGCAACTTTTCAGGATCGTTTTAGTGATTGGTTGACAGCTCTATCTCAACATTTGCAGTTGTCACTTTTGACCCTGTTACTAGCTATTTTTATCGCGATTCCTTTGGCTGTTTATCTTCGCTATCATGAGAAGTTGGCGGATTGGGTCTTACAGATTGCAGGGATTTTCCAGACCATCCCGTCTCTGGCCTTGTTGGGACTCTTTATCCCCTTGATGGGAATTGGAACCTTGCCGGCTTTGACAGCGTTAGTGATTTATGCGATCTTTCCGATTTTACAAAATACCATCACTGGACTCAAGGGAATTGATCCAAGTCTACAAGAGGCTGGGATTGCCTTTGGGATGACCAGGTGGGAGCGTCTCAAGAAGTTTGAAATTCCACTTGCTATGCCTGTTATGATGTCTGGGATTCGCACAGCGGCCGTCTTGATTATCGGTACGGCAACCTTGGCTGCCTTGATTGGTGCAGGGGGACTGGGTTCCTTTATCCTTTTGGGAATTGACCGTAATAATGCCAGTCTGATTTTGATTGGGGCCCTTTCTTCTGCAGTGCTTGCCATTGCCTTTAACTTCCTACTAAAAGTGATGGAAAAGGCAAAATTACGGACGATTTTTTCTGGTTTTGCCTTGGTGACAATATTGCTTGGTTTGTCTTATAGTCCAGCCCTCTTGGCTCAAAAAGAGAAGGAAAATTTGGTTATTGCTGGAAAATTGGGACCGGAACCAGAAATTTTGGCCAATATGTATAAACTCCTTATTGAAGAAAATACCAGCATGACTGCGACTGTTAAACCAAATTTTGGGAAAACAAGCTTTCTCTATGAAGCTCTGAAAAAAGGTGATATTGATATTTATCCTGAATTTACAGGTACGGTGACTGAAAGCTTGCTTCAGCCATCACCTAAAGTGAGTCATGAGCCAGAGCAGGTTTATCAGGTAGCGCGTGATGGTATTGCCAAACAGGATCGTCTAGCCTATCTCAAACCTATGTCTTATCAAAATACCTACGCTGTGGCTGTTCCGAAAAAGATTGCTCAAGAATATGGCTTGAAGACCATTTCGGACTTGAAAAAAGTAGAAGGACAGTTGAAAGCTGGCTTTACTCTCGAATTTAATGACCGTGAAGATGGCAATAAGGGCTTACAATCAATGTATGGTCTCAATCTCAATGTAGCTACGATGGAACCAGCCCTTCGCTATCAGGCTATTCAGTCAGGTGATATTCAAATCACGGACGCCTATTCGACTGATGCGGAATTGGCGCGTTATGATTTGCAGGTCTTGGAAGATGACAAGCAACTCTTCCCACCTTATCAAGGAGCTCCACTGATGAAAGAAGCTCTTCTCAAGAAACATCCAGAGTTGGAAACAGTTCTCAATAAATTGGCTGGTAAAATTACTGAAAGCCAGATGAGCCAGCTTAACTATCAAGTCGGTGTTGAAGGCAAGTCAGCAGAACAAGTAGCCAAAGAGTTTCTACAAGAACAAGGTTTGTTGAAGAAATAGTTTGAAAATGTCAAACTCAACTTTGTTAAACGACCATATAGAAAACTGCTCAGACAATGTTGTCTGGGCTTTTTTGATTGTTGAAAAGATAAAAACTCAGTAGCCTAGAAATAAGGCAACTGAGCTCTACTCTGTATTCAATTTTTAGGAATGAGAAGGTCTAGATAAAACTGGACAACTTCCTGGTATGTAAAGTCTTGTCCTTTTTTGAGCCACCAGGTCAATGTCTCGATAAAGTTGGACACGACCAAGTGTTGGAGGTAAGAAGTAGGCAGATTAGTGTGGGCTTCTTTTAACTCATCAGCCAACATGGGATAGACATGGTGTTCTAGCTCTTTATGGAGTTGACGGAGGAAGTAGTCATTTTTGGAAAATAGCAGACTGGTAACATGGTCCTGGTTTTTCTGAAAATGTAAAAAGATATGTGCGAGGTAGTCCTCGGTAGTAAAGTGTCCTTCCCTTTCAAAGAGATGATGAAAGAGGTAGCGACAGAGCTCATCTAAAAGGAGTTCCTTGCTTTCATAGTGACAGTAAAAAGTAGAACGCCCAACATCTGCTAGGTCAATGATATCCTGAACAGTAGTGGCATCATAGCCTTTGTCGTTCAAAAGTTGTAAAAAAGCTTGATAGATGGCTTTTTTCGTCTTGCTGACTCGACGGTCTCTTTTTGGCATGTAGACACTTGAGACAAACTGTTCAGAACTGAACATGGCTGACAGTTTGCTTCTATCCTTTCTTTGAATTTTATTAGATAATACAAATGAAAGAAGTATGTATATACCCATTATACCAAAGGAGGGAGAGAAATGAGTTCTAAAACATCTATCTGGTTAGCTTTTTTCTTAAATTTAAGCTATGCGATTGTTGAGTTTATCGCAGGAGGAATCTTTGGTTCGAGTGCAGTTCTTGCTGATTCTATCCATGACTTGGGAGATGCTATAGCAATCGGCATATCGGCCTTTTTAGAAACAATCTCAAATAGAGAAGAAGATAGGCAATACACCTTGGGTTACAAGCGATTTAGTCTTTTAGGGGCCCTAGTGACTGCTGTGATTCTTATCACAGGATCCATTCTAGTGATCTTGGAAAATATAACTAAACTTTTGAATCCACAGCCCGTTAATGACGAAGGCGTCCTCTGGCTAGGAATCATTGCAGTCAGTATCAATGTGCTAGCTAGTCTAGTAGTTCGTAAGGGAAAGACAAAGAACGAGTCAATTCTGAGCCTGCACTTTTTGGAAGATACTCTAGGTTGGTTGGCTGTCATTCTAATGGCGATTATCCTCCGATTTACAGATTGGTATATCCTTGATCCGCTCTTATCGCTTGTCATTTCCATCTTCATTCTAACAAAAGCTATTCCTCGATTTTGGAGCGCACTCAAGATTTTCCTGGATGCTGTGCCAGAAGGACTAGAGACAGGTGATTTGGAGAAGGATTTGGAGGCTCTGACCAATGTCAAAAGTGTCAATCAACTTAGCATTTGGTCCATGGATGGTCTAGAAAATAATGCTATTATCCATATCTGTTTAGAGGATTGGGAGGAGATGACGGAAACAAAGAATCAAGTACGTCAGCTCTTAGAAGAAAGAGGTGTGCAGAATATTACTATCGAAGTGGACACCAGTCAAAGCAATCATGCGCAACATAAGCGAAAGGTAACAGCCTTAGGGCAATCCCATGGGCATCAACACTAGAAAAGAGGCTGGGGAAAAGTCTTTAAAAGTGAAAAGCGCATAGTGTCAGGCATTAAAAAAACTTGATACTATGCGTTTTATTGTGGGGACATTTACTTCATTTTATCTTGAAATTTAGTTTTTGCCTAGATTCTAATATCTTAATCATTCCTTGTACTCTCTCTCAATGTCAGTCTGGTTCCCAGCATGGTCAGGCTAGGGATTTTGCGACCGTGGAGTACTTCCTTATTAAGAATATCCATACCTGCTCGGCCCATTTCCTCGGTATAAACGGTGATGCTAGAGAGAGGAGGATAAACCTGCTTGGTCAAGCTAGTGTCATTAAAAGAAATGAGGCTGACGCGGTCTGGCAGGCTGATTCCAGCTTCTTGGAGGGCACGGAGAGCACCGATGGCTAAACTATCACTGGCAGCAAAAAAAGCTGGCGGGAGTTGGTCTCCCAAGCTCTGAATGGCTTCCTTCATCAAGTCATAACCAGACTGGGCAGTAAAGCTTCCTTGAAAGACCAGTTCATCATGATAGATTCCTTTTGTTTGACTGTAGTTTCTGAAGTTTTCTAGACGCTTATCCTGAATGATTTCTTCTTGGTCAGTTGTTTCCTCAAGCCCTGTTAGAATCCCGATACTGTCCATTCCTTGGCTGAGGAAATAATCGACAACTTGTTTCATGGCAGTGTAAAAATCCGTGATAATACAAGTATGTCCTAGTGAAAGTGTATCGCTGTCTAGAAAGACAAGAGGCTTTTGGTATTCTTCAAAGGCAGTAATCTGTGCTCGGCTAAACTTTCCGATGCAGAGAATCCCAATCACTTCCTCGCTTAGGGTAAAAGGATGGTCATTGAAATAGCGCAAGATATCATAGTCCAACTCTTGGGCTCTTTTTTCTATTCCTAGGCGAATCTGGTAGTAGTAGAGGTCGTCTAGCTCTCCTTGTTCACTGACCCATTGGATAATGGCAATCTTTTGCTTGGGTTTGTGGGACTCTCCTGTCTTGAGGTGCTTGGTGTAACCCAGCTCTTCAGCAACGGTTAAAATACGGTGTCTGGTTTCTTCTGTAACAGATAGGCTCTGGTCGCGGTTGAGAACGCGGGATACGGTCGCGATAGAGACAGAGGCTAGCTGTGCAATGTCTTTTAAGGTAGCCATAAATCCTCCTTCTTTTAAGTTAGTATATCATATTTTTCTACCTTTTACCGATAGTTTAGTAAAATTTTAGTAAAAAGGATTGACCTTGGAAAATCCCTTGGATACAATAGAAGAAAACGATTACACGTTAAGACGACTTAACGGACAGTAAAAGGAGAAATCATATGACACAACATCTTACTGCTGAAGCACTTCGTAAAGACTTTCTTGCTGTTTTTGGTCAAGAAGCAGACCAAACCTTCTTTTCACCAGGTCGTATCAATTTGATTGGTGAACACACGGACTACAACGGTGGACATGTTTTCCCAGCAGCTATTTCCTTGGGAACTTATGGGGCGGCTCGCAAGCGTGACGACCAAGTCTTGCGTTTCTACTCAGCTAATTTTGAGGACAAGGGCATTATCGAAGTGCCTCTCGCTGACCTCAAGTTTGAAAAAGAGCACAATTGGACCAATTATCCAAAAGGAGTTCTTCATTTCTTGCAAGAAGCTGGCCATGTGATTGACAAAGGTTTTGATTTTTATGTTTATGGGAATATCCCAAATGGTGCTGGTTTGTCTTCTTCAGCATCATTGGAACTCTTGACAGGAGTCGTGGCAGAGCATCTCTTTGATTTAAAATTAGAGCGTCTCGATTTGGTTAAAATCGGTAAACAAACAGAAAACAACTTTATCGGCGTAAATTCTGGTATCATGGATCAGTTTGCTATCGGTATGGGGGCTGACCAACGTGCTATTTACCTAGATACTAATACTCTAGAATACGACTTGGTGCCACTTGATTTGAAGGACAATGTCGTTGTTATCATGAACACCAACAAACGCCGTGAATTGGCGGACTCTAAATACAATGAACGCCGTGCTGAGTGTGAAAAAGCAGTAGAAGAATTGCAAGCAGCCTTAGATATTCAGACCTTGGGTGAATTGGATGAGTGGGCCTTTGACCAATATAGCTATCTGATTAAAGATGAAAATCGTTTGAAACGTGCTCGCCATGCTGTGCTTGAAAACCAACGTACCCTCAAAGCTCAAGTAGCCCTTCAAGCAGGTGATTTGGAAACATTTGGTCGCTTGATGAATGCTTCTCACGTTTCCCTAGAGCATGACTATGAAGTAACTGGTTTGGAATTGGATACTCTTGTTCATACAGCTTGGGCACAAGAAGGAGTTCTCGGTGCACGTATGACAGGGGCTGGTTTTGGCGGATGTGCCATTGCCTTGGTGCAAAAAGATGCTGTTGATGCCTTTAAGGAAGCTGTAGGCAAACACTACGAGGAAGTAGTTGGATACGCTCCAAGCTTCTATATCGCTGAAGTTGCAGGTGGCACTCGCGTCCTTGACTAGTCAAAAGGAGGCTCTATAGTGACCTTAGTAGATAAATTTGTAACATATGTCATTTCTGAAAGTTCATTTGAGGAAATGGATCGAATCTACCTGACCAATCGTGTCTTGGCACGAGTGGGAGATGGTGTTTTGGAAGTTGAGACAAATCTGGATAAAGTGATTGACCTCAAGGACCAGCTGGTTGAGGAAGCCGTTCGATTAGAGACGATTGAGGATAGTCAGACTGCGCGTGAAATCCTTGGTGCTGAACTGATGGACTTGGTGACCCCTTGTCCCAGTCAGGTCAATCGTGATTTCTGGGCAACCTATGCCCACTCTCCTGAGCAGGCGATAGAGGATTTTTACCAACTCAGTCAGAAAAATGACTACATCAAGCTCAAGGCCATTGCTAAAAATATCGCTTATCGTGTTCCATCTGACTACGGGGAGCTTGAAATTACCATCAATCTCTCTAAGCCTGAAAAAGATCCCAAAGAGATTGCAGCAGCCAAGTTGGTGCAAGCCAGCAATTATCCTCAGTGTCAGCTGTGTCTAGAGAATGAGGGCTACCATGGTCGGGTCAACCACCCAGCTCGCAGCAATCACCGTATTATCCGCTTTGAAATGGCGGGTCAGGAGTGGGGCTTCCAGTATTCGCCTTATGCCTACTTTAATGAGCACTGTATTTTCTTAGATGGTCAGCATCGTCCCATGGCCATTAGTCGTCAGAGCTTTGAACGTCTGTTGGCTATCGTAGAGCAGTTTCCAGGATATTTTGCAGGCTCTAATGCCGATCTGCCGATTGTGGGTGGCTCTATTCTGACTCATGACCACTATCAGGGAGGCCGTCACGTATTTCCTATGGAATTGGCTCCTTTGCAAAAGACTTTCTCTTTTACTGGTTTTGAGCAGGTCAAGGCTGGGATTGTCAAGTGGCCCATGTCTGTCCTACGTTTGACTTCGGATTCTAAAGAGGCTTTGGTTAACTTGGCTGATAAGATTTTGCAAGAATGGCGCCAGTATTCAGATCCTGTAGTGCAGATTTTGGCAGAGACAGACGGGACACCGCATCATACCATCACCCCAATTGCACGTAAGCGTGATGGCCAGTTTGAGTTGGACTTGGTCTTGCGAGACAATCAGACATCGTCAGAGCATCCTGATGGCATCTATCATCCCCACAAGGATGTCCAACATATCAAGAAGGAAAATATCGGCTTGATTGAGGTCATGGGCTTGGCTATTTTGCCACCTCGTTTGAAGGCAGAAGTGGAGCAAGTTGCCAGCTACCTCGTGGGAGAAGAGGAGACAGTTGCCGACTATCATCAGGAATGGGCAGACCAACTTAGAGCCCAATATCCAGACCTAACAGATAAAGAAAAAGCCCTTGAAATTGTCAAGGACTCTGTTGGTGCTATCTTTGTGCGTGTACTTGAGGATGCAGGAGTCTACAAGCAGACGGAACAAGGACAGGCAGCCTTTATGCGCTTTGTGGAGCAGGTTGGAATTTTGCCAGACTAGGAGCTTTCTCCTTGCACAGTCCTATAAAAAGTAGTATCATAGTGTCGTTTGAAATATCAGGAGGAAACGATGAAAGATTTTCATTTTGACGCTATATCTGCCTTTGAAAATTACGAAATTGAACAAATGAGAGATGGTCACGTTGTGGTGACGACAAAAGTAGTGGATTCGTCGCTCAACTACTATGGCAATGCCCATGGTGGCTATCTCTTTACCCTTTGCGACCAGATTAGTGGTTTGGTAGTCATTTCGCTAGGACTAGATGGAGTGACGCTCCAATCCTCTATCAACTACCTCAAAGCAGGAAAACTCGACGATGTGCTGACTATTAAAGGAGAATGTGTCCATCAAGGTCGCACAACCTGTGTGGTGGATGTTGATATCACCAATCAAGAAGGCAGAAATGTCTGCAAGGCAACCTTTACCATGTTTGTCACAGGCCAACGGTCAGAAGAAAGACAGATACGAATATAGATAACTAAAAAAGAGGCTCGCACCTCTTTTTCTTATTTCTTTTTATGATTTAATACTGCATTGAGGACAATGGCAAGGAGGCTGGCTACGACGATTCCGTTTGAGAAGAACATCTGGAAGGCTGTCGGCATGCTGACAAAGAGATTACTGTTGTTGAGTCCGACACCTGCAGCGATGGAGACTGCTGAGATAAGGAAGTTATGTTCATTGTTAGCAAAGTCAACACGGGCGAGGATTTGCATCCCTTGGATGGATACAAAACCAAACATCACCAGCATGGCACCACCGAGGACAGGACTTGGAATGATTTGGGCAAGGGCGCCAAACTTAGGAAGGAGTCCAAGGAGAACCAGGAAACCAGCTGCGTAGTAGATTGGCAGGCGCGTCTTGATACCTGATAGTTTAACCAAACCAACGTTTTGTGAAAATCCTGTGTAAGGGAAGGTGTTAAAGATTCCTCCGAGAAGTACGGCCAAACCTTCTGCACGGTAACCGTTGCGCAGGCGCGTGCTGTCGATTGGATCCTTTGTGATATCAGACAAGGCTAGGTAAACACCGGTTGACTCAACCATAGACACCGTTGCGATGATACACATCATGACAATAGATGAGATTTCAAAGGTTGGCATTCCAAAGTAGAGTGGAGTTGGGACATGGACAAGCGGTGCTGCCGCGACAGGAGAGAAGTCAACTAAGCCCATGCTAGCCGCAATAGCAGTTCCAACAACCAGACCAATCAAAATAGAGATAGACTTGATAAATCCTTTGGTAAAGATGTTAATCAAGAGGATAATCAGAACAGTGATAGCTGCAAGCAAGAGACTTTGACTAGTTGGCTCTGGAACATTATTTCCCATATTTCCAATAGCGACAGGAATCAAGGTTAAACCAATCGTAGTAATAACAGATCCTGTTACGATAGATGGGAAGAGATTGGCTACTTTTGAGAAGATGCCTGAAACAAGAACCACGTAAATCCCTGATGCGATAAGGGCACCAAACATAGCCCCACTACCATGACTTTGTCCAATCAAAATCAGGGGAGCGACTGATTGGAAGGCAACTCCGAGAACGACTGGGAGTCCAATACCAAAGTATTTGTTGAGTTGGAGTTGGAGGAAGGTTGCCACCCCACACATGAAGATATCTGTGGAAATCAGGTAGGTCAACTGCTCAGTTGAATAGCCAAGGGCTGTCGCAATCATGATGGGAACCAGGATGGATCCAGAGTACATGGCTAGTAAGTGCTGCAAGCCGAGAACGGCTGCTTGTGAGTGTTTTTCTTGAGTTTGCATTAGAGATCTGCCTCCTTAAATACGACCTGACCATTTTCAAAACGATCCAAGCGAGCAAGTGATAGAACAGGGTAGCCTGCTTTTTCAAGCAAATCACGGCCATCTTGGAAAGATTTTTCAATCACGATACCGATAGCTTCGACTGTGGCTCCGGCCTGTTCGATGATTTGAATCAAGCCTTTGGCAGCTTGGCCATTAGCAAGGAAATCGTCGATAATCAATACCTTGTCCTCTGGTGAGAGGAATTTTCCAGCGATAGAAACGGTGCTGGTCACTTGCTTGGTAAAGGAGTAAACTTCGGCAGTTAAGATACCTTCGTTCATAGTGATGTTTTTAGCTTTTTTAGCGAAAATCATGGGAACGTTTAAGGCTTCAGCTGTAAAAAGGGCTGGGGCAATACCCGACGCTTCAATGGTCACGACTTTGGTAATACCAGCAGAAGCAAATTTTTCCGCAAAAACCTTACCAATCTCTCGCATCAAGCTAAAGTCAACTTGGTGGGTTAAAAAGGAATCCACCTTGAGGATGTTATCACCCAAGATATGCCCATCCTTGAGGATGCGCTCTTCTAATAATTTCATAAGACCTCCTAAAGTCTAAAAGCTAATCCATTTGCTTGTTTCAGATTTCTACCCAGTAAAACGGATAGAAAAAGGACCTACTTAATCTCTAAGTAAGTCCCCAAAATAGGCATGGCAAAAACGACCATACCTCACTTCTGACTTACTTATTGTTAGGTGTTCCGGCACCTTGTAGAAACGTCGTGCCAATTCACGACATAAACAAGTAAAGCGATATTCAATTTTAAATAGGTTTGAGCCAATGTTCTTATTTTACACCAAAAAACTTTAAAAATCAAATATTTTGTCAGTATTTAGATATAAAAAACGAACAAATGTAAGAAAATGGACAAAAATCCATCATTGGCTAACATTTAGAAGGTTTTTCCATCATAAAAGGGCATATTATTAGGTTTTTAAACACCTGACAATATGCTTTTTTCTAACTTTAAAGACTTTTCCCAATCTTTATTATTCTACTCGCTAAATCTTAAAAAATAGCCATCTGGATCCAAAACTGCAAATTCATGGGGATATATAAAGCTATCTCCTACTCGAAATTCTCTTTTTGTCAGGGGACGATGGATAGGGTAGTCAGCTTCCAGCAGTTTTTGGTGGAGCTGAGGAACATCTGCAATGCCAAAGGAAATATTGACACCGCGCCCGAAAGGATAGGTCAGCTGAGCTAATTCTTCTGCGTTGCCTTCTTCTAACATGAGCTGGCAGTCTTCAAGTGAGAGGAAGAGAAATTTCTCCTCGGGGCGCTCGTATTCGATGGTAAAACCTAGTAAATCGCAGTAGAAGTGGCGCGACTGTTCGAGGTCAGATACCACAAATTCGGGAATGACAGGCTGATAGTCCATTCGTTTTCTCCTTAGAGTTCAATCTCCATGACAATGGGTGTGTGGTCTTGGCGCGCACCGGAGTCAATCATATCAGACTTGGTCACCTTGTCAGCCACGCGGTTACTTGTGAGCCAGTAGTCGATTCTCCAGCCTGTATTGTTGATTTTAGAAGTCTTGCTGCGTTGTGCCCACCAAGTGTAACGTTCAGGGACATCGCCGTGAATATGACGGAAGGTGTCTGTAAATCCAGTTGCCAAGAGGTTGGTAAAGCCAGCACGTTCCTCGTCTGTAAACCCTGGTGAACGGCGGTTGCTGGCAGGATTTGCAAGGTCAATTTCATTGTGGGCTACGTTGTAGTCACCGGTCGCAAGGACTGGTTTTTCTTTGTCTAGTTGAGCCAAGTACTCAGCATATTTGACATCCCAGATTTGGCGTTCTTCCAAGCGTTTGAGTCCATCACCAGCATTTGGTGTGTAAACTTGGGTCACGAAAAATTCATCAAATTCCAAGGTGATGATGCGACCTTCCAAGTCCATGGTAGAAGGAGCACCGATTTCTGGGAAAGTGACAGTGGGTGTGAGTTCTTTCTTATAAAGGAACATGGTTCCAGCATAGCCTTTACGGGCAGGCTCTTGGGAAGAGCGCCACGTGTTTTCGTAGCCTGGGAAGAGTTCTTCTAAAATTTCCAAATGTTTCTTTGTAGGACCCTTGGCAGAAAGCTTGGTTTCTTGGATAGCGATAATATCAGCATTTTCTGCCACAAGGGTTTGTAGGACTTCTTGGGACAATTTGGCACGAGCTGAGTCACTAGTTAGGGCTGCGTTAAGGGAATCAATATTCCATGAGATAAGTTTCATAAAGTTACCTTTTTCATTCAGATTATAGATTTTATTATACCAAAAAAAGGTCTATTTCCCCAACGTATGGCTTGAAAAATCACTCTCTTTCGTTTATAATGAAGAATGATTTTATGAAAGGGAGTGAAAATAAATGAAATTTTACTCATATGACTATGTACTTAGCCAAATCAGTCAGCAAAATGGCATCATGATTGGCTTTGGGATTGTGCTCCTAGCTATCACAGGATTTTTTGCTTTTAAGGCTTATCGAGATAAAAAGGGGACTAAGTTTCGGGAATTGGTCATGATTTTGGCCTTGACCTTGGTAGCCATGCTTTTGGTGACAATTTCAAAATACCAGACCAATCAAGCCTCTAACAATCAATTTCAAACTTCACTTCATTTTATAGAGGTTGTTTCCAAAGACTTGGGGGTGGATAAATCAGAAGTTTACGTTAATACTTCAGCTGCCACTGATGGAGCGCTTGTCAAGGTAGGTCCAAATTTCTACCGCGCCATGAACGGGAGCCAACCAGACAAGTATCTTTTAGAGAAATTAGAATTGAATCAAACAGACGCTATTGAATTGGTGGAGGTAAACAAATGACACTCAACTATATGGAAATTTTAATCAAACTGGCCTTGGGTCTATTCTCGCTGGTTTTCGTGATCAATGTGACAGGAAAAGGAAACCTAGCACCTAACTCTGCGACAGACCAAATTCAAAACTATGTTCTCGGTGGTATCATCGGTGGGGTAATTTACAATAGTTCAATCAGTATTCTCCAGTATGCAGTGATTTTGATGATGTGGACGATTTTGGTCTTGACCCTCAAATGGCTCAATAACAATGTTCGTTTTGTCAAACGCTTGATTGATGGTAAACCGACTCTGCTCATCAAAAATGGGCAGATTGACCCAGAAGCCTGTCGTTCAGTTGGTTTGTCTGCGGCAGATGTTGCTCTCAAACTTCGTAGCCAAGGGATTTTCCAGATGAAGCAAGTTAAACGAGCTGTGCAGGAGCAAAATGGCCAACTCATCGTGGTCCAAATGGGAGATGAAAATCCTAAGTATCCAGTTGTGACTGACGGTGTGATCCAAGTAGATGTTTTGGAATCGATTGGTCGTAGCGAAGAGTGGTTGCTTGATAACCTCAGCAAACAAGGGCATGACAATGTAGCCAATATCTTTATCGCTGAGTATGACAAGGGTGTCGTCTCAGTCGTAACCTATGAATAAGAAAAACCTGGGGTCTTGGCCTCAGGTTTCAATTTGCAATCAGAAAGGGATTTTATGTCCATTATTCAAAAACTTTGGTGGTTTTTCAAGTTAGAAAAACGCCGTTATCTAGTCGGGATTGTGGCCCTGGTCTTGGTTTCCGTCCTCAACCTCATTCCCCCCATGGTTATGGGGCGGGTCATTGATGCTATCACATCGGGGCAATTAACCCAGCAGGACCTCCTTCTTGACCTATTTTATTTGCTTCTTGCTGCCTTTGGGATGTATTATCTGCGCTATGTTTGGCGCATGTATATCCTCGGGACTTCCTACCGTTTGGGGCAGATTATGCGTTCTCGCTTGTTTGAGCATTTCACAAAAATGTCTCCAGCCTTTTATCAGACCTATCGGACAGGGGACCTGATGGCGCATGCCACCAACGATATCAATGCCTTAACTCGTCTGGCGGGTGGAGGAGTCATGTCTGCGGTGGATGCTTCAATCACAGCTTTAGTGACCTTGCTAACCATGCTTTTTAGCATCTCATGGCAAATGACCCTAGTTGCCATTTTACCCTTACCTTTCATGGCTTATGCGACCAGTCGTTTGGGAAGAAAGACTCACAAGGCCTTTGGTGAATCACAGGCTGCCTTTTCTGAACTCAATAACAAGGTGCAGGAGTCCGTATCAGGTATCAAAGTGACCAAGTCTTTCGGTTATCAGGCGGACGAGTTGGAGTCCTTTCAGGCAGTCAATGAATTGACCTTCCAAAAGAACCTCCAAACCATGAAATACGATAGTCTCTTTGACCCTATGGTTCTCTTGTTTGTTGGTTCATCCTATGTTTTAACGCTTTTGGTAGGCTCCTTGATGGTTCAGGAGGGGCAGATTACGGTTGGTAATCTAGTTACCTTCATCAGCTACTTGGATATGTTGGTCTGGCCTCTTATGGCCATCGGTTTCCTCTTTAATATTACCCAGCGAGGGAAGGTTTCTTACCAACGGATTGAGGAACTTTTGTCTCAGGAATCACCTGTACAAGACCCAGAGTTTCCATTAGATGGTATTGAAAATGGATGCTTGGAGTACGCCATTGACAGCTTTGCCTTTGAAGATGATGAAACATTGACGGATATTCACTTTAGTTTGGAAAAAGGGCAAACATTGGGTTTGGTCGGACAGACAGGCTCTGGGAAAACGTCCTTGATCAAGCTCCTCTTGCGTGAATACGATGTGGACAAGGGAGCCATTTATCTAAATGGTCACGATATAAGGGATTATCGTCTGACAGACCTTCGTAGTCTTATGGGCTATGTTCCTCAGGACCAGTTTCTCTTTGCGACCTCTATCTTAGACAATATCCGCTTTGGAAATCCGAACTTGCCCCTTTCAGCGGTTGAGGAAGCGACTAAGCTAGCCCAAGTTTACCAAGATATTGTAGCTATGCCCCAAGGATTTAATACGCTGATTGGTGAAAAGGGTGTCAGTCTTTCTGGTGGTCAAAAGCAACGTCTGGCTATGAGTCGAGCTATGATTTTAGACCCAGATATTTTGATTTTAGATGATTCCTTATCGGCCGTGGATGCCAAGACAGAGTATGCAATTATCGACAATCTCAAGGAAACACGTCAGGACAAGACAACCATTATCACAGCGCATCGCCTCAGTGCGGTTGTCCATGCAGATCTGATCTTGGTTCTGCAAAATGGTCAAATTATCGAACGGGGTACACACGATGACCTGCTAGCCTTGGATGGCTGGTATGCCCAAACCTATCAGTCTCAGCAGTTGGAAATGAAAGGAGAAGAAGATGCAGAATAAACAAGAACAATGGGCTGTATTGAAGCGCTTGATGTCCTATCTCAAGCCCTATGGACTCCTGACCTTTTTGGCACTAAGCTTTCTACTAGCGACTACGGTCATTAAAAGTGTCATTCCCCTTGTGGCCTCCCACTTTATCGACCAGTATCTCAGCAATCTCAACCAACTCGCTGTGACCGTTTTGCTGGCCTACTATGGCCTTTATATCCTACAAACTCTGGTCCAGTATGTCGGCAATCTTCTCTTTGCGCGCGTGTCTTACAGTATTGTTAGGGATATTCGTCGCGATGCCTTTGCCAATATGGAGAAGCTGGGCATGTCTTACTTTGACAAGACGCCATCAGGCTCTATCGTCTCGCGTTTGACAAATGACACCGAGACTATCAGTGATATGTTTTCGGGGATTTTATCTAGCTTTATTTCAGCAGTTTTTATCTTTCTGACAACTCTTTATACCATGTTGGTATTGGATTTTCGTTTGACAGCATTAGTCTTGCTCTTTCTCCCCTTGATTTTCATTTTGGTCAATCTCTATCGGAAAAAATCAGTGAAAATCATTGAGAAAACCAGAAGTCTCTTGTCAGATATCAATAGCAAGCTGGCTGAAAATATCGAAGGAATCAGGATTATCCAGGCCTTTAATCAAGAGAAGCGCCTGCAGGCAGAATTTGATGAAATCAACCAAGAACACTTGATCTACGCCAACCGTTCTGTAGCCTTGGATGCCCTCTTTTTGCGCCCTGCCATGAGTTTGTTGAAACTCCTAGGATATGCAGTTTTAATGGCCTATTTTGGCTACCGTGGATTTTATTTGGGAATAACAGCAGGGACCATGTATGCCTTTATCCAGTATATCAATCGTCTCTTTGATCCCCTGATTGAAGTGACGCAAAATTTTTCGACCCTTCAAACTTCCATGGTGTCTGCAGGTCGTGTATTTGCCTTGATTGACGAGAGGACCTATGAGCCTCTTCAAGAAAATGGACAGGCCGAGATCAAAGAAGGCAATATCCGTTTTGAACATGTATGTTTCTCTTATGATGGAAAACATCCGATTCTGGATGACATTTCTTTTTCTGTTAACAAGGGTGAAACCATTGCTTTTGTGGGGCATACAGGTTCAGGGAAATCTTCGATTATCAATGTCCTCATGCGTTTTTATGAATTTCAGTCAGGGCGAGTTCTATTGGATGATGTGGATATCAGGAACTACAGTCAGGAAGAGTTGAGAAAAAACATCGGTCTGGTCTTGCAGGATCCCTTCCTCTATCATGGAACCATCAAGTCCAATATCGCCATGTACCAAGAAATCAGTGATGAGCAGGTAAAGGACGCAGCTAGCTTCGTGGATGCAGATTCCTTTATTCAAGAACTTCCTCAGGGATATGATGCACCTGTTTCCGAGCGTGGTTCGAGCTTCTCTACTGGTCAGCGTCAGCTTCTTGCCTTTGCTAGAACAGTCGCCAGTCAGCCTAAAATCTTGATTTTGGATGAAGCGACAGCTAATATTGACTCTGAAACAGAAAGTCTGGTTCAAGCTTCTCTGGCTAAGATGAGACAGGGGCGGACGACCATTGCTATCGCTCACCGCCTTTCTACCATCCAGGATGCCAACTGTATATACGTTTTGGATAAGGGGCGAATTATCGAGAGTGGAACCCATGAGGAACTCTTGGCTCTAGGAGGAACCTATCACAAGATGTATAGTTTGCAGGCGGGTGCTATGTCCTAATACTCTTTGAAAGTCTATTCAAGCTATGTCAGCTTTATCTGCAACCTAAAAGCTGTACTTTTATTTTCATTGAGTGTAAGAATGAAATCCTTCAAATTACAGATTTCTTTCACCGCCTTTTCCATTTTGTGGTATAATGAAAAATGTTGACAAATAGTATAGTAAAAACAAAGGAGAAACAGCATGCTGAAATGGGAAGACTTGCCCGTGGAAATGAAATCAAGCGAGGTTGAGTCTTACTACCAGCTTGTCTCTAAAAGGAAGGGTTCGCTAATTTTCAAGCGTTGCTTGGACTGGGTTCTAGCCTTGGTCGTACTGGTTTTGACCTCTCCAATCTTCCTCATCTTGAGTATTTGGATCAAGTTGGATAGCAAGGGGCCAGTCATTTACAAGCAAGAGCGCGTGACCCAGTATAACCGTCGGTTCAAGATTTGGAAGTTCCGTACCATGGTAACGGATGCAGACAAAAAAGGAAGTTTGGTGACTTCTGCTAATGATAGTCGCATTACCAAGGTTGGCAATTTTATCCGCCGTGTGCGTTTGGACGAACTGCCTCAACTGGTCAATGTTCTTAAAGGCGAAATGTCCTTTGTAGGTACACGACCTGAAGTGCCACGCTACACAGAGCAGTATAGCCCTGAAATGATGGCGACCTTGCTCTTGCCAGCAGGGATTACCTCTCCAGCTAGCATCAACTACAAGGATGAGGACACTATCATCAGTCAAATGACGGAGAAAGGTCTGTCGGTTGACCAAGCCTATGTCGAACACGTCCTTCCTGAAAAGATGCGCTATAACCTCGCCTATCTCCGAGAGTTTAGTTTCCTTGGAGACATTAAAATCATGTTTCAAACCGTGTTTGAAGTGATAAAATAAAGTAGTCATGAGAAAATGAGTACAGATAAAAGGAGCAAATCAATGCCAAATTACAATATTCCATTTTCACCACCCGATATTACGGAAGCAGAAATTGCTGAAGTAGCGGATACCCTGCGTTCTGGTTGGATCACAACAGGTCCTAAGACAAAAGAACTGGAGCGCCGCTTGTCTCAATACACACAGACACCCAAGACTGTCTGCCTAAACTCTGCGACTGCCGCTCTTGAGTTGATTTTGCGCGTCTTGGAAGTTGGGCCTGGTGATGAAGTCATCGTTCCAGCCATGACCTATACAGCTTCATGTAGTGTCATCACTCACGTGGGAGCAACACCAGTCATGGTTGATATCCAAGAAGATACCTTTGAGATGGACTATGATCTGCTAGAGCAAGCTATCACTGAAAAGACCAAGGTAATCATTCCAGTAGAGCTTGCAGGGATTGTTTGCGACTATGACCGTTTGTTCCAAGTAGTGGAGAAGAAACGTGACCTCTTTACTGCTTCAAGCAAGTGGCAAAAAGCCTTTAACCGTATCGTGATTGTTTCTGATAGTGCTCATGCTTTGGGATCTACTTATAAAGGACAGCCAGCTGGTTCTATTGCTGACTTTACTTCCTTCTCATTCCACGCCGTTAAGAACTTTACAACGGCCGAAGGTGGAAGTGCCACTTGGAAAGCCAATCCAGCGATTGACGACGAAGAAATGTACAAGGATTTCCAAATCCTTTCTCTTCACGGGCAAACTAAGGATGCTCTTGCCAAGATGCAATTGGGTTCATGGGAATACGATATCGTAACACCAGCCTACAAGTGCAACATGACCGATATCATGGCATCGCTTGGTTTGGTACAATTGGACCGCTACCCAAGTTTATTGCAACGTCGTAAGGACATCGTGGACCGTTATGATCGTGGTTTTGCAGGTTCTCGCATCCATCCTTTAGCACACAAGACTGAAACCGTCGAATCTTCACGCCACCTCTACATTACCCATATAGAAGGAGCAAGCTTAGAAGAACGCAATCTTATCATCCAAGAATTGGCCAAAGCAGGAATTGCAAGTAACGTCCATTACAAACCGCTTCCTCTGCTAACAGCCTATAAGAATCTTGGTTTTGATATGGCGAACTATCCTAAGGCCTATGCCTTCTTTGAAAATGAAATTACCCTTCCTCTTCACACTAAATTAAGTGATGAAGAAGTGGATTATATCATTGAGACTTTCAAAACAGTTTCTGAAAAAGTGCTAACTTTATCAAAAAAATGACAAACTACAGTCAAGTAATAGTGATTCTGTTTCTAAAAAGTCTAATTGAGTGTAAAACTGTTGTTTTCAATTGAAAGTCCTATAGTAAAATGAAATAAAAACAGGACAAATTAATCAGGATAGTCAAATTAATTTCTAGCAATATTTTAGAAGCAAAGGTGTACTCTTATAGTTTCAATATACTGTATGGTTTGAAATGAGATGTGAGCAATTTGGTGTAGCATTTAGAATTTTTATTAGGCATCATTTAGAAAATGTAGTGTCTTGTTCTA
Source organism: Streptococcus sp. CF7_Ac1-8 (assembly GCF_024295435.1). Classification (GTDB taxonomy): domain Bacteria; phylum Bacillota; class Bacilli; order Lactobacillales; family Streptococcaceae; genus Streptococcus; species Streptococcus mitis_AP. The sequence goes on from NZ_JANCPI010000016.1 coordinate 23,257, forward strand.
GTTTTCAATTCACCCTATTTTTTGAAAGACGCGAGTTTCCACGAATGAGGTTGTGGAAACTCGCGTCTTTCTTTTTTGTTTTCAGAATATTGTTCAAAGTTTTGAGACTATTTTTCATGTTCTAGTCATTCTTTTGAAATAATCTATAAAACACGTGTCTACAATGATCTATATGTCCTATTCCAGTATTTTAGAAGAACTGCGTCTATTTTTATAGAGCTTGAATCTAGCTTTTATAGAAAATCTATTTAAGAAATATATTGTATTGTTTTGATTTCAATCCGCTATATGAACGATATTCATGTAAATATACCTGGTGAATGCTTGCATGACAAGATATTTGTTCTTGTATTTATAAATTAGTATTTTACGAGATATCAACATGCTTTAAATACAGTGAATAGGATATTTTTATGTTCAAGCTAAGAAAGATAGTAATCACTTTTGAATGGAAGGTTAAAGAATTATTAGAAGTATGGTTAGATATATAAATGGTCACGCTTTCACAATTTTGATATTTTATTGTGTTATTCCTTGACAATTTTGATTTAAAAATATATTATAAAGAAAATGACAGCGGTGTCATTTTCTGGTATGGAATTTATATGAATATTAAATTAGGACATAATATTTTTAATTGGAGGCTAATATGAAATCTTTTCAACAAAATGAGGTTTTCTCTATTCGTAAGTCTAAGGTGGGAGTTTGCTCAGTTCTCTTAGCGGTTTTATTTATTGGAACACAAAGTGTTTTAGCTAATGAAGTAGTTGGTGAAACTTCTTCGTCTAAAGATAATATGCAAATGAACTCTTTGTTGAGTAGCACATCTACATCATTATCTGCGGAACCCCATTCTGATACTCTCAGTCTTGATAACAATTCAAGTTTAAGTACTGATAATAATGGAGGAGTGAGTATTAATCAAAATAAACCTGATATAACAAATGATACTATGATTGGTAACATCTCTGGGATGGAAGTGAATACTATTTTAAGTACTAATCTGAACGAACACGTAGCTTTGAATGTTAAAGATTATGGAGCAATAGGTGACGGGGTTAATGATGATCGTCAAGCAATTCAAGATACAATAGATGCTGCAGCTAAAGGACTAGGCGGAGGAAATGTATATTTTCCTGAAGGAACTTATTTAGTAAAAGAAATTGTTTTTTTAAAAAGTCATACACACTTAGAATTGAATGAGAAAGCTACAATTCTAAATGGTATAAATATTAAGAATCACCCTTCTATTGTTTTTATGACAGGTTTATTTACGGATGATGGTGCGCAAGTAGAATGGGGCCCAACAGAAGATATTAGTTATTCTGGTGGTACTATTGATATGAACGGTGCTTTGAATGAAGAAGGAACTAAAGCAAAAAATCTACCACTTATAAATTCTTCAGGTGCATTTGCTATTGGGAATTCAAATAACGTAACTATAAAAAACGTAACATTCAAGGATAGTTATCAAGGGCATGCTATTCAAATTGCAGGTTCGAAAAATGTATTAGTCGATAATTCTCGTTTTCTTGGTCAAGCTTTACCTAAAACTATGAAAGATGGGCAAATTATAAGTAAGGAGAGTATTCAGATTGAACCATTGACTAGAAAAGGTTTTCCTTATGCTTTGAATGATGATGGGAAAAAATCTGAAAATGTTACTATTCAAAATTCATATTTTGGTAAAAGTGATAAATCTGGAGAATTAGTAACAGCAATTGGTACACACTATCAAACATTGTCGACACAGAACCCCTCTAATATTAAAATTTTAAATAATCATTTTGATAACATGATGTATTCTGGTGTACGTTTTACAGGATTCACTGATATTTTAATTAAAGGAAATAGATTTGATAAGAAAGTAAAAGGAGAAAGTGTACATTATAGAGAAAATGGTGCAGCCTTAATAAATGCTTTTAGTTATAAAAATGTAAAAGATGAACTTGATTTAAATAAGAAAGTCGATATTACTGAAAATACATTTTATATTTCTGATCCTAAAACAAAGGCTATTAGAGTAGCAAAAGATAGTGCAGAATATTTAGGAAAAGTATCAGATATTACTGTAACAAAAAATGTAATTAATAATAATTCTAAGGAAACAGAACAACCAAATATTGAATTATTACGAGTTAGTGATAATTTAGTAGTCTCAGAGAATAGTATATTCGGCGGTAAAGAAGGAATTGTTATTGAGGATTCAAAGGGTAAAATAACCGTTTTAAATAACCAATTTTATAATTTATCCGGTAAGTATATATCATTCATCAAATCTAATGCAAATGGGAAAGAACCAGTTATACGTGATAGCGATGGTAATTTCAATATTGTAACGGAGAATGGGCTTTACAAAATTGTAACAAATAACTTAAGTGATAAAAACGAAAAAGAAAAAAACAAAGAGGAAAAATTTAAAACAAGTTCATATGTGCATGAAAAACAATCTAATTCAAATAATGTAATTGATAGTAACCAGAAGAAAGGAGAGTTTAACTCAAGTAAAGATAATAGACAAATTAATGACAAGATCGACAATAAACAAGATAATAAGATAGAAGAAGTGAACCATAAAAAAGTTGGAGATGGCAGAGAAACTGAAAATCATATTAATAAATCTAAAGAAATAGTAGAGGTAAAACAAAAATTACCAAAGACTGGTTCGAACAAGATTATGGAACTATTCTTAACAGTGACAGGAATTGGTTTACTTTTGACACTAAAAGGGTTGAAGTATTATGGTAAAGATAAATAAAATTTGTTCGATACAAGGAAGTTCCGTAGAAAATGAGGATGCTGTAGGTTCACAAAATCAGTATTTTTGGATTATTGATGGAGCTACAGATTTATATAATTCTAAAGAGGAGATAGGTTATTCAGTCTCAGAAGTTGTACATATTTTATCAGAAAGTTTGTCGGTTAATTGTAAAGAATCAAAAACTCTTAAACAAATATTTGAAACTGCTTTACTAGAGGTTAAAGATGAAATCGGTTTAAACTCATATGAATTAACAGAGTATTATCGCTTACCAACATTTGCTTTTATATTTGCTAAACTTTCAGAAAAAAAGTTGGAGTATATGATGCTAGGTGACTGCGTCATGTTAGTAAACGAAATGGAAATAACTGATCATAGAGTAGATAACTTATTTGAAAAAGGGAAAAATGAGATAAAAGACTCAATTGGTACAAATAGTGTTTTAAATAAAAAAATTATTTTACAAAAAATCAGAAAATTATCTAATCAACCGAGTGGGTACTGGATAGGTTCGTTGGATGAGAGATTTTTAGACCATGCTATTATTAATCAAATAGATGTTACTAGTGAACAAATTGTTTTAATGAGCGATGGCTTTTATGAATTCTATCAAAATAATCAAAATAAAACTTTTGAAGAGTTAATTAAGATGAGATTTAATTCTTCTGCTATTGATCCAATCTATGGAAAGAAAGATGATGCAAGTATTGTAGTTATTGATGTTTGATATATTGTTTAAAATATTAATTGTTACTATTGAACTTTGTTAAGAAGAGGTACCTAAATGTTAAGGTTATATTTAGAAAATGAAATTATAGAATTATCAAATAATTTAGAGACCATTTGGGTATCTGTGCTTGATAAATATGAGAAGTTATTTGAATATTTATCAAATGAAGAACGAATAGAATTGATTAAAGAAGATTTAATCATAAATGAGTCAGTTCTAAATGTTGATAAAAAAGGATATGAGTTAATTTGTTTACAACATCCCGTTTCATATGACTTAAGAAGAATTATTAGTGTAATAAAAATATCAACTGACATTGAACGTATTGGGGATAGAATTGTTGAAATTTTAAAAAATCTACAGATTATTCAAAATAATGAAATTTTGAAGAAAATTATTTCAGAAATAAAAATACTTCATGAAGTTATCGGACTGCATATGAATAGGGCTATATCTTGTTATAGAGAGGAACAATCTGGATGTTTAGATATGGTTGTTATACAAAAACAGAATGAGATAGAAGAGCTTAGTACAAATATTGAAAATAAAATAATGAATTACATATTTGAAGATGATGGGAATGTTTCTGAAGTAATTGGTGCTTTAGATATTATTCATCACCTTGATAAAATTGCTCATACTACGCAATCAATTTATAAATGGATAATGTATAGAAAATATGGGAACATAAATTAGAAAGAAAAATATATGAAAACAATTATTGATAATTTTGTTGATAGAGTAATTGAATACGGAATGTATAATGAAATTGACAAAATATATGTGAAAAATAGAGTACTAGCGTTAATAGGTGAGGAGGGAACTGATCGCATTTCCGATGAAAATGACCTGAAACAAATAAAAGATTACTTAGTGGAAATCGCCTTAAAAAACGGTAAAATTAAAGATTTAATCGAGGAAAAGGAATGTTTAGGAGCAGAGTTAATGAATTTCATAGTTCCTTTACCTAGTCGATTAAATGATATTTTTTGGAGTTCATATGATATATCACCTCAAGAAGCAGTTGAAGAGTTTTATAAGTTAAGTAAAGATAGTGATTATATTAAAACTTCTGCTATTGCTAAGAATATTGAGTTTCGATCATCAACTAAATACGGAGAGCTAGAGATTACGATAAATTTGTCAAAACCCGAAAAAGATCCAAAAACAATTGCTGCTGAAAAATTAGTAAAAGCAACTAATTATCCCAAATGTTTACTATGTATGGAAAATGAAGGATATCAGGGGCGAATAAATTATCCAGCACGTTCGAATCATAGAATTATTCGGTTGAAACTTGGTGACGAAGTATGGGGATTCCAGTATTCTCCCTACTCATATTTTAATGAGCATGCGATATTTTTAAATAGTCAACATGTACCAATGGCTATTACCTCTAAAACATTTGAACAATTATTGGAGATTGTTGATATTTTGCCAGGATATTTTGCTGGTTCAAATTCTGATCTTCCTATCTCAGGAGGCTCCATTCTTAGTCATAACCACTACCAGGGAGGGAAACATATTTTCCCAATGGAAAAAGCAAAATTTGAGAGTGAATTTCGTTTTAAAGACTTTGAGGATGTTAATGCTGGTATTGTAAAATGGCCAATGTCAGTAATTAGGTTACAAAGTGAAAATAAAAATCGATTGTTAGATTTAGCTAATAAAATTCTAAATAAGTGGAGGGAATATTCAGATTTAGAAGTAGACATCATTGCTATGACTGAAGATGTCCCACACCATACGGTGACTCCTATTGCTCGTAAAGTGGACGGGAGATATGAATTAGATATTGTTCTAAGAGATAATCATACTACTGAACAATACCCAGATGGTGTTTTCCATCCTCATCAAGATGTACAACATATTAAAAAGGAAAATATCGGGTTAATCGAAGTGATGGGACTTGCGATATTACCACCTCGTTTGAAACCAGAGTTAGAAGAAGTTGGAAAATATCTTTTAGGAGAGGATAACGCAATTGCGGATTATCATTTAGAATGGGCCGACCAATTGAAAGAAAAATATCCTCGCATTAATAAAGAAGAGGTTAATAGCGTAGTTCAACACGAAGTAGGACAAGTGTTTGCGAGAGTTCTGGAAGATGCAGGAGTTTATAAGAATACACCGTCTGGGCATGAAGCGTTTATGAGATTTGTTAAGTCGGTTGGAATTAATTAGGAGGAAACCCAAATGGCAATATTGGTAACAGGCGGAGCTGGTTATATTGGTAGCCATACCGTAGTAGAATTACTAAATTTAGGAAAGGAAGTCATAATTGTCGACAACCTTTCGAACTCTAGCATCTTGGTGCTAGACCGTATTGAAGCAATTACAGGAATACGTCCCGTGTTTTACGAATTAGATGTTTGTGATAAACAAGCATTGAGAAAGGTATTTGAAAAAGAATCGATTGATGCTGCAATTCATTTTGCAGGTTATAAAGCTGTCGGAGAATCCGTGCAAAAGCCTGTGATGTACTACAAAAATAATATTATGAGTACATTAGCACTTGTTGAAGTGATGTCAGAATTTAATGTTAAAAAGATTGTCTTTTCTTCAAGTGCGACTGTATATGGAATTAACAATCAGTCACCCCTAATTGAGACGATGGAAACAAGTGCGACAAATCCTTATGGGTATACGAAAGTGATGCTTGAACAAATTTTAAAAGATGTTCATGTGGCAGATTCAGAATGGAGTATTGCGTTGCTTCGTTATTTCAATCCAATTGGTGCTCATGAGTCTGGTTTGATTGGGGAAGATCCCTCAGGAATTCCTAACAACTTGATGCCTTATATTGCACAAGTAGCGGTAGGTAAGCTGTCAGAGCTAAGTGTGTTCGGAAATGATTATGATACGCTTGATGGTACTGGTGTGCGTGATTATATCCATGTAGTAGATTTAGCAATAGGACATATAAAAGCTTTAGAAAAAGTATCTGAAAAAACAGATGTTTATATCTATAACCTAGGCTCGGGAGAAGGCACTAGTGTATTACAACTTGTAAATACATTTGAAAGTGTTAATAAGGTCCCTATTCCTTATAAAATAGTTCCAAGACGTTCAGGAGACGTTGCAACTTGTTATGCAAATGCAGACAAAGCATATAAGGAATTAAATTGGAGGACAACAAAATCGATTGAAGACATGTGTAGAGATACATGGAATTGGCAATCAAAAAATCCCAATGGCTATAATTGATGATACTGTCTATATGAGTGCTGTATTTTGGAAAAATTACTTAACCTTTTAATGAAATTCATATTTAATGAAAGATAAATTTTTTTAAAAAATTTTTTGAAAGCGCTTGACAAAGGAAACGGTTTCATTGTATAATGTAAACATAATGACACCGATGTCAAATATAAAAAAGAAGGTCTTTATATGAAAAACTTAACAAAAATTAAGTTCAAAGAGAATGGGGAATTTAATCATTTCCCTGGGAATACAGTTGTAGCAAATCTTTATACTAAACAAGATTTGATGGAAGTTGTTGATATTATTCAATCACGTTATAGAGAATTACCATTTATCGATAAGTTTACTTTAACTCCAAGGAATTCTATTCACATGACTGTAATTGAATTGTTGTGCCATGAAAATCGTGAAACGGAGTTTTGGAGCAGTAATCTTCCTCTAGATACACCTTTACAGGAAATACATGATTACTTTGCTAAACAACTTGAAATTTTTCCATTGTTGGATGAAGAAATTCATATGCGTGTAACTGAAATGGGAAAACAAAACATATTAGTTGAACCTGCAGATGAAGCTTCTGCAAAGAGATTAGAAGAAATTCGTACTTATGTCTCAGAAAAAGCAGGTGTTCGTTTCCCTAATCATGATAGATATCAATTCCATATTTCAATTGGGTATCTTCGAATTCCTTTAACCGAAGAGGAGGAAGAAGAGTTTACTAAAGTCAGAGCAGAATTAACTGAAATTTTATTAGAGAAGATTCCAACTATTACTGTAAATCGTATTGACTATACTGTATTTGAAGATATGAGACAATTTGTTCCATATCACGAAAAATTTAAATAAAATAATAAAAAAGGAGAACTTATCATGAAAAAAATGAAAGTTTGGTCTACTGTACTTGCAACGGGAGTTGCTCTTACTACACTTGCTGCTTGCTCTGGAGGTTCAAATTCTACGACTGCTTCTTCATCTGAAGAAAAAGCTGATAAAAGTCAAGAATTAGTAATCTATTCGAACTCAGTCTCAAATGGTCGTGGTGATTGGCTAACTGCTAAAGCAAAAGAAGCTGGTTTTAATATCAAAATGGTTGATATCCCTGGCGCTCAATTAGCAGACCGTGTTATTGCTGAGAAGAATAATGCAGTTGCAGATATGGTATTTGGAATTGGTGCTGTTGATTCAAATAAAATTAGAGATCAAAAATTACTAGTACAGTACAAGCCTAAATGGTTAGATAAAATTGATCAATCTTTATCAGATAAAGATAATTATTATAATCCTGTGATTGTTCAACCATTAGTTTTAATTGGGGCGCCTGATGTAAAAGAAATGCCTAAAGATTGGACAGAATTAGGTAGTAAGTATAAAGGTAAATATTCAATTTCTGGTCTTCAAGGTGGTACAGGACGTGCAATTCTAGCAAGTATCTTAGTTCGATACCTTGATGATAAAGGTGAATTAGGTGTTTCCGAAAAAGGTTGGGAAGTAGCAAAAGAATATTTGAAAAATGCATACACTCTTCAAAAGGGAGAAAGTTCAATTGTTAAGATGTTAGACAAAGAAGATCCAATACAATATGGAATGATGTGGGGTTCTGGTGCATTAGTTGGACAAAAAGAACAAAATGTTGTTTTCAAAGTTATGACTCCTGAGATCGGTGTACCATTTGTAACTGAACAAACTATGGTTTTAAGCACTAGTAAAAAACAAGCGTTAGCTAAAGAATTTATTGATTGGTTTGGTCAATCAGAAATTCAAGTAGAATATAGTAAGAACTTTGGATCTATTCCTGCAAATAAAGATGCCCTCAAAGATCTACCAGAAGATACTAAGAAATTTGTTGATCAAGTGAAACCACAAAATATTGACTGGGAAGCTGTTGGAAAGCATTTGGATGAATGGGTAGAAAAAGCTGAATTAGAATACGTACAATAAGAAATAAGAGTTAATTTTTATGTCCAAGTCTCTCTATTATTTCTAAATTTATGGAAGAAATAAAGAGAGGCTTTTGGTTTAGTAATAGAGGGAGTTAGTGAGATGATTAAATTTGATAATATTCAAATTAAATATGGTGATTTTGTTGCAATTGATAATCTGAATTTAGATATACATGAAGGGGAATTTTTTACATTTCTTGGGCCTTCAGGATGTGGTAAATCAACTACTTTGAGAGCATTGGTAGGTTTTCTAGATCCATCATCAGGAAGTATTGAAGTTAATGGAACAGATGTCACTCATTTGGAACCTGAAAAGCGTGGAATTGGTATTGTATTTCAATCTTATGCGCTATTTCCAACTATGACTGTTTTTGATAATATTGCATTTGGTTTAAAAGTTAAGAAGGTAGCTCCAGATGTTATTAAAGCTAAAGTATCAGCAGTAGCAGCAAAAATTAAGATCTCTGATCAACAGTTACAGCGTAATGTATCAGAATTATCTGGGGGTCAACAACAAAGGGTAGCATTGGCTCGTGCTCTGGTTCTTGAACCTAAAATTCTTTGTCTAGATGAACCATTGTCAAACCTTGACGCAAAATTACGTGTAGATTTGAGAAAAGAGTTGAAAAGACTTCAAAAAGAGTTAGGTATTACTACTTTATATGTTACTCATGACCAAGAGGAAGCCTTAACTTTATCTGATAGAATTGCAGTCTTTAACAATGGATACATCGAACAGGTCGGTACACCTGTAGAGATTTATCATAATTCTCAAACTGAATTTGTATGTGATTTTATTGGCGATATTAATGTTTTGACCGATGAAACAGTCCACGAAGTATTACTGAAAAATGCAAGCGTTTTCTTAGAAGATAAAAAAGGATACATTCGATTAGAGAAAGTTCGATTCAATCGTGAAACTGAACAAGATTTCATTCTAAAAGGAACAATTATTGATGTTGAGTTTTCTGGAGTTACAATTCACTATACAATAAAAGTTTCTGAAAGTCAGATTCTTAATGTAACAAGTATTGATAGTCAGGCTGCTATTAGATCTGTCGGAGAAAGTGTGGACTTATTTATCACACCATCAGACGTTCTGCAATTTTAAGGAGGTGCAGTATGCGTCATAAATTAAATTTAAAAGATTGGCTTATTCGTTTAGGGTTAATCTGGTTCCTAGTAACATTTATTATTTATCCAAACTTTGATCTAGTAGTGAATGTATTTGTAAAAGGAGGAGAATTTTCCCTTGAAGCTGTACATCGTGTTCTAAAATCTGAGAGGGCACTTCAGAGTATTATGAACAGTTTTAAGTTAGCATTTTCACTCATTATTACAGTTAATGTCGTAGGTATTCTTTGTGTTCTATTTACAGAGTACTTTGATATTAAAGGTGCTAAAATTTTAAAATTAGGCTATATGACCTCTTTAATTTATGGAGGAGTGGTTTTAGCGACTGGATATAAATTTGTCTATGGTCCTTATGGATTGATAACAAAATTTTTACAAAATGTTATCCCTTCTTTAGACCCTAACTGGTTTATTGGGTATGGTGCAGTCTTATTCATTATGACATTTTCAGGAACTGCTAATCATACATTGTTTTTAACAAATACAATTCGAAGCGTTGACTATCACACTATTGAGGCTGCACGAAATATGGGAGCAAAACCATTTACTGTTTTCCGAAAAGTAGTGTTACCAACCTTAATTCCAACTCTATTTGCACTTACTATTATGGTTTTTCTTAGTGGTTTGTCTGCAGTAGCAGCACCCATGATTGTTGGTGGTAAAGGATTTCAAACTATAAATCCAATGATTATTACATTTGCAGGGATGGGGAATTCTCGTGATTTAGCTGCCTTACTTGCAATTATTTTAGGTATTGCAACTACAATTTTGCTTACTATCATGAATAAGATAGAAAAAGGTGGAAATTATATTTCTATCTCTAAGACTAAAGCGCCTCTTAAAAAACAAAAAATTGCATCTAAGCCTTGGAATATCATTGCTCACATTGTAGCATATGGATTGTTCACAGTTTTCATGCTTCCACTAATTTTTATAGTATTATACTCATTTACAGATCCAGTTGCAATTCAAACAGGTAACTTAACATTATCAAACTTTACTTTAGAAAATTATCGCTTATTCTTTAGTAATAGTGCGGCATTCTCTCCATTCTTGGTCAGCTTTATTTATTCTATTATCGCTGCGACAACAGCAACAATTCTCGCAGTTATATTTGCTCGAGTTGTCAGAAAACATAAAGCTCGCTTTGATTTCTTATTTGAATATGGTGCTCTACTTCCTTGGTTACTACCAAGTACACTTTTAGCAGTAAGTTTATTATTTACTTTTAATCAGCCACAATTTCTTGTCTTGAATCAGATTTTGGTAGGTAGTTTGGTAATTCTACTTATTGCATATATAGTTGTAAAAATCCCATTTTCTTATAGAATGGTACGTGCTATTTTATTTAGTGTTGATGATGAGATGGAAGATGCAGCAAGAAGTATGGGTGCTTCACCTTTTTATACTATGATGAAGGTTATCATTCCATTTATTTTACCGGTTGTTCTCTCTGTTATTGCTTTAAACTTTAACTCTTTATTAACTGACTTCGACTTATCTGTATTTCTTTACCATCCATTAGCTCAACCGCTGGGTATAACTATTCGTTCAGCAGGTGATGAAACAGCAACTTCAAATGCTCAAGCACTTGTGTTCGTTTATACTATTGTATTAATGATAATTTCTGGTTCTGTATTATACTTTACTCAGAGACCAGCTAGTAGAAAAAGGAAATAATAATGCAGGCAACAAGCTTAGGACTATCATATATCGAAATTGTATTAAGAATTGTACTTTCATTAGTTATTGGTGGAGTAATTGGTTTAGAGAGAGGAAGTAAATCTCAACCAGCAGGTATTCGTACACATAGTATTGTTTGTCTGGCTGCATGTTTAATTATGATGACTAATGAGTATGTATCTTATAAATTTGGTACAGGAGATCCTACACGCTTAGGTGCGCAAGTTATATCAGGTGTTGGTTTTCTTGGGGCTGGAACAATACTTATTACAGATAAAAAGAAAATAACTGGTTTAACAACTGCAGCCGGAATATGGGCTTCAGCTGGAATCGGTCTAGCTATAGGTGTTGGTTTTTATGAAGGAGCCGTACTAGGAGCAATTTCTGTTTGGAGTGTTATAACTATGTTCCAACCTTTAAAAAAATATCTTCAAAGTCGTTCAAAGATAATCGAATTGTATATCGTTGTTAGATCTACAGAGGCATATAATCGGGTACTAGTATACTGTGCTGAGAATGGCATTAGAATGACTGATTCTAGAACTGCATTTGGAGATGTTAATTCAGAAAGAATTGAATATTTTGATGTTCCAGAAAAAAAAATAGCATCATTTATTACTCTAGAACTATCAGGAAGATTTGAACATCTTCGTTTGATGGAAGAAATTGCTAATATTGTAGGTGTTATTTATGTCGAAGAAATTAGCTGAAATTTAGTAAACAAAGGGACAGATGTTTTTGTCCTTTTGTTTTTTAGATGTTTTAATCATCTAATTTTTGAGTAGATTTTTGCTCAGAGGTTTTTATGAAAGATTTTAAAATCTATTTTGATTTAGGTAAAATAGAATATTTTGATAATAATTGTTTGATACAAGTATACAAATTTATTTCTTTTTATGATATTTGTGAAATGGTGTTTCCCTTTCATTTACCTCCTGATGAGTTGATAACAAATGTTATTTTTAAAGAAAAAATTAAGTCTATGTTAGAATGTTACATTGACAGGCTATTATATATTTTTATAAATCCAACAATTTTTACTGAAAAAGTTAATCTACAATTTTATGGTAGTTTTTTCTCATATGAATTTATTTGTCGTGAAGTTGGAAACATTCTTAAAAATAAAGGTGTGAATTGCAATTTAAACTTTTTTGAAGGGGAAGAATATTTGTAAAATTAATTTTGTGAATTTGTGGATCTTAAATAATTTACAAAATTCTCTTGTTAAAAAAAATTAAATATTGTATAGTAATATTAGAATGTTCGTAATGGAGGACTGAAATGAAAAATATAAATGGGAAAAAGGTAACTATTTATGATATTGCACGTTTATCAGGTTTTTCTCCAAAAACAGTTTCACGAGTTATTAATGGTGGAGTAAATGTTAAAGAAGAAACTTATCAAGCGATTCAAAAAGTTATAGAGGAATTGTCGTATATTCCAAATGCGTATGCAAAAAATTTAACTAAAAAAGAAGCTATAAATATATTGATTTCTGTAAAAAAAATCGACTCTTTTCCTTTAATTTGGTTTCAAACTTTATTAGATAAAGTTTTACAAACTTGTAAAGAGTATGGTGTTAACGCTATTGTTGAATATTTTAGTGAAGAAGATACAATTAGTAATTCAATAATCTCGAGTACAGGAAGCTTGATAGATGGTGTAATAGTATTTTATGAAAGTAAAGAAGATATTCGGATTAATTACTTGCAAAAGAATAAAATGCCATTCATAGTTTTTGGAGAATCTAGAACACCTAATGTTGTGTATGTTTCTAACAACAATTTTCAGGCCACTTATGACATGATGAAATTAGTATCAAAAGAAAACATTAATAGTATGTGGTTACTTATGGGAGGAGAATCCCTTGTTAATATTGATCGAGAGAGAGGGGTTCGTGCTTTTTTAAATGATAATAACTATGAAATGGATTTGAAAGTAGTATATGGTCTAACTACAATAGATTCTGTTTATTCATATGCTACAAGACATCTATCTAATCAAAATTATCCTGATTTGATTTTTGTATCCGGTGATGAAAAAGTACAGGGATTGATTCGTTCTTGCTATGAGAAGGAAATTACCATTCCTGATGATATTTCAATAATCGGATTTGACAATATTCCAATTTCTCAATATTATACTCCAGCTTTATCTACAATTTCTCCTAATTATGTTAAATTAGCTCAAGAAATGATTGAAGGGGTATTAGCAATTATAAAGGGGGAAAGTGTCACATCTGTTGAAGTTTCTACTAAACTTGTTAGGAGACAGAGTTTCTAGTATTGTTTAATTCTTGAAAATCCTAATGGAAAAGATGGAGTGTTCTAAAGTAAGTTCTGTTTAGCATCTATTCAGTTTCTATTGAGTTGGATCCAATTTCCAACAAGTGGGACATTTTCACGTTCGATTTACTAAAGACATTATCACATTCGAATCACACATCTTTCAAAAAAATCGTAAAAAAGTCTTGACAAAGAAAAAACAAAGTATTAAAATAAGTTCAACAAATCAGAAAAGTAACTATTTTTGATCTTCAGGGAGCCTGTGGTGATTGTGAACAGGTGGTTGAAAGTAGTGAAAGTGGGCTGATTTTAAAAATGAATTTGAAACAATGAAAATTCGGTGCGCACACCTTACAGTGCAACTTGTTGTTAGACAAGGCAGAGATGTAAAGGGATAGTCCCTTTATAATTGAGGTGGCACCGCGTTACCAACGCCCTCACACGGAATTTAATTCTGTGTGTGGGCTTTTTTCATATCTTGAAATCAATACAGAAAGAGGAAATTTTTATGACAACTAAAGGTTATTTTGGACAATTTGGTGGAAGTTTTGTACCGGAGCCGATTCAGGCTTTGTTGGATGAGTTGGAAGTGACATTTGACAAGTACAAGGATGATCCAGAGTTTTTGGCAGAATTTCGTCATTACTTAAAGGACTATTCCGGTCGCGAAACACCACTCTATTTTGCGGAAAGTTTGACAGACCACCTAGGTGGCGCTAAGATTTATCTCAAGCGCGAAGACCTTAACCACCTTGGTTCTCACAAGCTCAACAACGTTTTAGGGCAAATCCTTCTTGCCAAACGTATGGGCAAAAAACGAGTAATCGCAGAAACAGGAGCTGGTCAGCACGGTGTTGCTACAGCAGCGGCTGCAGCCAAGTTTGGTATGGCCTGTGATGTCTACATGGGAGCAGAAGATGTGGAACGCCAACGTCTCAATGTTTTCCGTATGGAGATGATGGGAGCAACTGTTCATGCAGTTGAAACAGGGACTCGTACCCTCAAAGATGCTGTTGATGCAGCCTTTGGAGCATGGATGAATGACCTTGAAGCCTTTTATGTTCTGGGATCTGCTGTGGGACCTCACCCATATCCAACCATTGTTCATGAGTTCCAAAAAGTCATCAGTGAAGAATCTCGCCGTCAAATCTTAGAAAAAGAAGGTCGTTTACCAGACTACGTTATTGCCTGTGTAGGTGGTGGTTCCAATGCTATTGGTGCATTTTCACAGTATGTGACTGATGAAGAAGTTAAATTGGTTGGGGTCGAAGCTGCTGGTCATGGACTTGATACAGATAAGCACGCAGCTACTATGACAAAGGGTAGTATCGGAATTGTCGACGGCATGAAGACCTATGCAGTCTTTAAGGAAGATGGAGAGCTAGCTCCAGTTTACTCTATCTCAGCTGGATTGGACTATCCAGGGGTTGGCCCAGAACACGCTTACTTTAAAGATTCAGGTCGCGTGGAATATGTTGCAGCGACAGACGAAGAAGCTGTTCAGGCTCTCCTCCTTCTCAGCAAGACTGAAGGAATTATCCCAGCGATTGAAAGCTCACACGCTATCGCAGAAGCAGTTAAACGTGCACCGAAACTAAGTAAAGACGACATTATCATCATCAATGTCTCTGGTCGTGGAGACAAGGATGTAGCTGCAATTGCGGACTACCTAGAAGCTAAAAAATAAAAGATGGAAAAATTACAGTCTTTTCTCTCACAGAGAGCTTGTGGTTGCTGAAAACAAGCAGAGAAAGCTGTAAGGTTGGGTCCATCTGAAACGAGAGAAGAAAACATAATTCTCAAGGGAGTGCCCTTTATCGCACAGCCTGTTACAGGAGGTTTCTGAGACAGGAATGAGAGATAGGAGAAATCCTATAATTGAGGTGGCACCGCGAATTTCGTCCTCACGCAAGTTATTTTGCGTGGGGATTTTTCATACAGTCGCCACGGACTAGAAGTAGAACTGAAAGGGAAATTACAATGGAACGAATCATTCATGGAGATGTCTTATCGCCAATCTTGGCTTATATGCGCCTAAAGGGGCAACACAAGGTTATCTTAGAGAGTATTCCGAGAGACAAGGAAACAGCTCGTTTTTCTATCCTAGCCTATAATCCTGTTTTTGAGATTAAGTTTGAAAATGGAGTTCTTTATCAAAATGGGCAGGTGATTGATCGGGATCCCTTGGATTTCCTTTATGAAGTGACTCATAAGAACCAGCACCATTCAGACCTACCTTTTGGTGGGGGAGCCATTGGATTTGTTGGCTACGATATGATTTCGCTTTATGAAGAAATTGGTCAAATTCCTGAAGATACAATTGGAACTCCAGACATGCATTTCTTCGTCTATGAGAGTTACATGGTCTTTGACCACAAGAAGGAAAAAATCCATGTCATAGAGGATGCTCTCTATAGTGAGCGTAGTCAAGAAGACTTGGAAAAAGCCTTGAACCAAGTACTTGAGGAATTACGCATTCCTGCTCCAAATGAATTTGAAGACTTGGATCTATCTCCACTGGACTTCAAACCGCATATCGCTCCTCAGAAGTTTGAGGAAATGGTGGAAACCGCTCGTGACTTGATTCGTAATGGCGACATGTTCCAGTGCGTACTCAGTCAGCGCTTCTCAGCAGAAGTTACTGGAAATCCATTTGACTTTTACAGAAATCTCCGCGTGACCAATCCATCTAATTACCTTTATTTCTATGACTTTGGGGATTATCAAATCATCGGTGCCAGTCCAGAAAGTTTGGTTTCTGTCAAAAATGGCATCGTGACAACCAATCCGATTGCAGGGACACGACCAAGAGGCGCTACGGATGAAGAAGACAAGGATTTGGCGACAGACCTGCTTTCGGATGAGAAGGAAACAGCAGAGCATCGGATGTTAGTAGACTTGGGACGAAATGATATTGGCCGCATCTCTGAAACGGCCAGTGTTCAAGTCACTAAGTATATGGAAGTGGAGCTCTTCCGCTATGTCATGCATTTGACCAGTGTGGTCAAAGGGTGTTTGCTTCCAGAACTTACTGCCATGGATGCTTTGAAAGCAACACTTCCTGCCGGAACTGTTTCTGGAGCACCAAAAATTCGCGCGATGAGACGTATCTATGAACTGGAAACAGAAAAACGAGGCGTATACGCAGGAGCAATCGGCTACTTGTCTGCGACGGGTGATATGGACTTCGCCATTGCTATCCGAACTATGATTCTCAAAAATCAAACAGCCTATGTGCAGGCTGGGGCAGGGATTGTCTACGACTCTATTGCCCAAAACGAATACCAAGAAACTATTAACAAAGCAAAATCTATGACTAGAATTGGAGAACTAAGACCATGATTTTATTGATTGACAACTATGATTCTTTTACCTATAACTTGGCCCAATACATTGGGAATTTTGCAGAAGTACAGGTCTTGAGAAATGATGATCCCAAGCTGTATGAAGAAGCTGAAAAAGCAGATGGTCTGGTCTTTTCTCCTGGTCCTGGTTGGCCAGTTGATGCTGGAAAGATGGAAGACATGATTCGTGATTTTGCTGGCAAGAAGCCGATTCTTGGGATTTGTTTGGGCCATCAAGCCATTGCAGAAGTCTTTGGTGGTAAGCTAGGTTTGGCTCCAAAAGTCATGCATGGGAAACAGAGCAATATCAGCTTTGAAGCGCCATCTGTTTTGTATCAAGGCATTGAGGATGACCGTGCAGTCATGCGTTACCACAGTATTTTGATTGAAGAAATGCCAGAAGACTTTGAAGTGACAGCTCGTTCTACTGATGACCAAGCTATCATGGGGATTCAACACAAAACCCTACCAATTTATGGCTTCCAGTACCATCCAGAGAGCATTGGAACGCCAGATGGCTTGTCTTCTATTCGGAATTTTATAGATAAGGTTGTAAAGTGAGGAAACTAGGATGAAAGAGATTATTGAAAAACTAGCAAAATTTGAAAATTTATCAGGTGTGGAAATGACGGATGTCATTGAGCGTATCGTAACTGGGCGTGTAACGGAGGCGCAGATTGCTTCTCTCCTTTTGGCTCTTAAGATGAAGGGGGAAACACCTGAAGAACGCACAGCCATTGCCCAAGTCATGAGAGGACATGCCCAACATATTCCAACTGAGATTCATGATGCCATGGACAACTGTGGTACAGGTGGAGACAAATCCTTCAGCTTTAACATCTCCACAACCTCAGCCTTTGTCTTGGCTGGTGGTGGTGTTCATATGGCAAAACACGGTAACCGCTCGATTTCTTCTAAATCTGGTTCTGCAGATGTCCTAGAAGCCTTGGGCATCAACCTAGACCTCAAACCGGCTGAACTAGGTAAGGTCTTTGATAAGACTGGCATCGTCTTTCTCTTTGCTAAAAATATGCACCCAGCAATGAAATACATCATGCCAGCTCGTTTGGAATTGGGAATTCCAACAATCATGAACTTGACTGGTCCTCTGATTCACCCAATGACTTTGGAAACACAGCTTCTTGGTATTAGTCGTCCAGAACTTCTAGAAAGTACAGCTCAGGTTTTGAAAAATATGGGTCGCAAACGTGCTATAGTGGTTGCTGGTCCAGAAGGATTGGACGAAGCTGGTTTGAATGGAACAACCAAGATTGCCCTTCTTGAAAATGGCGAAATCACCTTGTCAAGCTTTACTCCAGAAGATCTGGGGATGGAACGCTACGCTATCGAAGACATTCGTGGAGGCAATGCTCAGGAAAATGCAGAAATTTTGCTTAGAGTTCTGAAAAACGAACCAAGTCCATTCTTGGAAACGACAGTCTTGAATGCTGGTCTTGGTTTCTATGCTAATGGTAAGGTTGATAGCATCAAGGACGGAGTTGCCTTAGCTCGTCAAGTCATTGCTAGTGGCAAGGCTCTTGAAAAACTCAGACTGTTACAGGAGTACCAAAAATGAGTCAGGAATTTTTAGCACGAATTTTGGAGCAGAAGGCGCGTGAGGTTGAGCAGATGGAGCTGGAGGAAATCCAGCCCTTGCGCCAGCCCTATCGCTTGGCTGACTTTTTGAAGAATCATCAAGACCGCTTGCAGGTGATTGCAGAAGTTAAGAAAGCTAGCCCTAGTCTGGGGGATATCAATCTCGATGTGGATATTGTACAACAGGCCCAGACTTATGAAGCGAACGGCGCAGTGATGATTTCGGTTTTGACAGATGAAGTTTTCTTTAAAGGACATTTGGATTATCTACGGGAGATTTCCAGTCAGGTAAACATTCCAACACTCAACAAGGACTTTATTATCGATGAAAAGCAAATCATTCGAGCTCGCAATGCAGGTGCAACAGTTATCTTGCTCATCGTGGCAGCCTTGTCTGAAGAACGCCTCAAGGAACTTTATGACTATGCGACAGAGCTTGGTCTGGAAGTCTTGGTGGAAACTCACAATCTAGCTGAACTAGAGGTAGCTCACAGACTTGGTGCGGAGATTATTGGTGTTAATAACCGCAATTTGACTACCTTTGAAGTTGACTTGCAGACCAGTGTAGATTTGGCTAAACATTTCAAAGATGATTGCTTGTACATTTCTGAATCTGCTATTTTCACAGGGCAGGATGCGGAACGAGTAGCACCATACTTTAACGGCATTTTAGTAGGGACAGCTCTCATGCAGGCAGAAGATGTAGCCCAGAGAATCAAGGAGTTGCAGATTGACAAAGGTTAAAATTTGTGGACTATCGACCAAAGAAGCGGTGGAGACAGCTGTATCAGCAGGAGCAGACTATATCGGTTTTGTCTTTGCACCCAGTAAAAGACAGGTGACCTTGGATCAGGCTGCTGAGTTGGCAAAGCTTATTCATGCGGATGTCAAAAAGGTTGGTGTATTTGTTTCACCAAGTCGTGCAGAACTGCTAGAAGCGATTGACAAAGTTGAGTTGGACTTGGTTCAAATTCATGGTCAGCTGGCGGATGATGTGTTTGAGGACTTGCCCTGTTCTAGTATTCAGGCTGTGCAGGTGGATGGAGAGGGTCGTGTGCCTAATTCTCAGGCAGATTATCTACTCTTTGATGCCCCTGTGGCAGGGAGTGGCCAAACCTTTGACTGGGGGCAACTAGATACGACTGGACTCGCTCAGCCCTTCTTTATCGCAGGTGGGCTTAAGGAAGACAATGTAGTAAAAGCAATTCAACACTTTACTCCCTATGCAGTAGATGTATCGAGCGGAGTGGAGACAGATGGACAAAAAGATCATGAAAAGATTAGAAGATTTATAGAGAGGGTAAAGCATGGCATATCAGGAACCAAATAAAGATGGATTTTACGGAAAATTCGGCGGACGTTTTGTCCCAGAAACATTGATGACAGCAGTTTTGGAGTTGGAGAAGGCCTACCGTGAAAGTCAGGCAGATCCAAGTTTCCAAGAGGAATTAAACCAACTCTTGCGCCAGTACGTGGGACGTGAAACTCCCCTTTACTACGCAAAAAATTTGACCCAGCATATTGGCGGAGCCAAGATTTATCTTAAACGAGAAGATCTCAACCATACAGGTGCCCACAAGATTAACAATGCCTTGGGACAAGTTTTGCTCGCTAAACGCATGGGTAAAAAGAAAATTATCGCAGAAACAGGTGCTGGTCAGCACGGTGTGGCAACTGCAACTGCTGCAGCCCTCTTTAACATGGAATGTACCATCTATATGGGTGAAGAGGATGTTAAACGCCAAGCCCTCAATGTCTTCCGTATGGAGCTTTTGGGAGCAAAGGTCGAGTCTGTAACAGATGGTTCGCGCGTGCTCAAGGATGCGGTCAATGCAGCCCTTCGTTCATGGGTAGCAAATATCGATGATACCCACTATATTCTTGGTTCTGCCTTGGGGCCTCATCCATTCCCAGAAATCGTTCGTGACTTCCAAAGCGTTATTGGTAGAGAGGCTAAACAACAGTACCGTGACTTGACAGGTCAA
Source organism: Streptococcus sp. CF7_Ac1-8 (assembly GCF_024295435.1). Lineage (GTDB taxonomy): Bacteria > Bacillota > Bacilli > Lactobacillales > Streptococcaceae > Streptococcus > Streptococcus mitis_AP. The sequence goes on from NZ_JANCPI010000016.1 coordinate 43,919, forward strand.
GATCTGCCAGATGCCCTAGTAGCCTGTGTTGGTGGTGGGTCGAATGCCATCGGGCTCTTCCATCCATTTGTAGAAGATGAGTCAGTAGCCATGTATGGGGCTGAAGCAGCTGGACTTGGTGTAGATACGGAGCACCACGCAGCTACCTTGACCAAGGGGCGTCCTGGTGTCCTTCACGGTTCTCTCATGGATGTACTCCAAGATGCTCATGGCCAAATTCTTGAAGCCTTCTCTATCTCAGCAGGTTTGGACTATCCTGGTATCGGTCCAGAACATTCTCACTACCACGATATTAAACGTGCCAGCTATGTTCCTGTGACGGATGAAGAAGCCTTGGAAGGATTCCAACTCCTGTCTCGTGTGGAAGGGATTATCCCAGCCTTGGAATCTAGTCACGCTATTGCCTTTGCGGTGAAATTGGCCAAAGAACTGGGTCCAGACAAATCCATGATTGTTTGTCTATCAGGTCGTGGGGACAAGGATGTGGTCCAAATCAAAGACCGCTTGGAAGCAGATGCAGCAAAGAAGGGAGAAGCTCATGCCTAAGATACTAACAGAAAAATTAAACGCTATAAAAGCAGCTGGAAAAGGAATTTTCGTTCCCTATATCATGGCTGGAGATCATGAGAAAGGTTTGGACGGTCTTGCTGAAACAATTCACTTTTTAGAAGATTTGGGTGTCTCTGCAATTGAAGTGGGCATTCCCTTTTCAGATCCAGTTGCAGATGGACCTGTTATCGAAGAAGCTGGCTTGCGCAGTCTAGCTCATGGTACTTCGACACAAGCTTTGGTTGAAACCTTGAAAACCATTGAAACAGAAGTACCACTTGTCATCATGACCTACTTCAACCCCCTCTTTCAGTACGGTGTGGAGAATTTTGTCAAAGATTTGGCAGATACAGCGGTTAAGGGCTTGATTATCCCAGACCTGCCTCATGAGCATGCCAACTTTGTAGAACCATTTCTGGCAGACACAGACATCGCCTTGATTCCTTTAGTAAGCTTGACCACAGGGATTGAGCGCCAGAAAGAGTTGATTAAAGGGGCAGAAGGTTTTGTCTATGCCGTTGCTATCAATGGAGTGACAGGGAAATCTGGCAATTACCGCGCAGACTTGGACAAGCACTTGGCACAATTGCATCAAGTGGCCGACATCCCAGTATTGACAGGATTTGGCGTATCTAGTCAAGCTGATGTTGAACGCTTCAATGCGGTGTCAGATGGTGTTATCGTTGGTTCGAAAATTGTAAAAGCCCTCCACCAAGGAGAGCCGATTCAGGACTTTATCAAACAAGCAGTAGCTTACCAAAAATAATCACACAAGTAGCGAGTAAGAGGAAAGGCACAAAAGGAAGTCTTTCCTTTTTCTTTTGTAGGAGAAAGGCTAGAATTCCCATCGCAGAAGCAAACTGAATCAAGATGAGTAATTCGGTCGCACTAAAGACGAGAGCACAAGAAGCTAAAAAGAGAAAATCCCCTGCTCCCATGCGGATATCAATAAAATGAGCCACAATTCCAAGGGCAAGGAAGAAGACCATGACCAGATTCCAGCCAGAGCAGACCATTAGGAGTAGATGAAAGACAATCCAGACCAGTAAGGGATATTCTTGATGGTGAAAGTCGTAGATACCCAAGGTCAAACCAGTAGTGATTAGGATAACTTGTCCCAAGGAAAGAAAACCCCAAGAGCAAACCAGAAAAAGGAGACCTAAACTTAGTTCAAAAAGGGCATACCAGACTGGATAAGGTGCCTTGCAGTAGCGACAGCGAAAGCGATTGAGCACCTGCGACAGAATCGGAATCAAATCTAAGGGACGCAAGCGAATCTGACAAGAATCGCAGTGACTGGCTGGACTGATAATAGATTGCTCAGGGAAACGGTCAATGACCAAACCAAGAAAGGAAGCGAGAATGCTCCCGACAAGAAAAAAATAAAAATCGATCATACTTATCTATTCGTAAAAAATAGGAGAAGTAGTATAATAGAGAAACATAGATAAGATGGTGAGGTCAAGATGACAATTCGTTTTGAAGAAAAGGTGAGCACAGAAAACGCTCAGCTCGTATGCCAATGGTCCAACTCTCTCGGAAAATCCTTTCAAGAACAATGGATGGGACAAATGGTTCCTTTTCCCTTGACTATTCAAGCCTTGCAAGATTTGGAAGGAGTCTTTTCAATCTTTGATGGATCAGAGTTTGTCGGGATTATCCAGAAAATCAGATTGGAAAATAGTAATCTTCATATCGGAAGATTTTTTATCAACCCCAAAAAACAGGGGCAAGGCTTAGGTAGCCAGGCTTTAAGGAAATTTGTTAGTTTGGTCTTTGAAAATGAAGACATAGATACTATTTCTTTAAATGTCTTCGAAGCAAATCAAGCAGCCCAGCATCTCTATCAAAAAGAAGGATTTGAAATCGTTCAAATAGTTGAAGCACCTGTACGAAAATACATCATGAAAAAGAGTAGATAGAAAGTAAAAATCCTTGAAATCAATCTTGACTGCGATGATGAACCTGAATCAGCCCATCAAAAGGACTGTATATGAATGAACGTTACCAGTGTTTAAAAACTAAAGAATATCAGGTACTTTTATCTTCCAAGGGTAGATAAATTTTCGCTAAACGTAAGATTGATATGAAATCTGTCTTTGGGCAGATAAAGGTTTGTTTGGGTTATAAGAGATGTTATCTGAGAGGTAAGCGTCAAGTGAGAATTGACATGGGATTCGTACTCATGGTCAACAACCTGCTGAAATATAATAAGAGAAAGAGGTGAAATTAAAAAGCTAGAGTTCCGCAATTGGAAATCTCTAGCTTTTTGTTTTCTGAGAATCATCTTGACTCAGACTCTTTTGACTAATGTTACTAAAGAGATAAAGTAACTTTTAGCCTTATTTATTGTCGCCACTCAACATGTTTTTGATACCTTCTACAGCACCTTCTACAGCGTCTTTGGCATCTTCAGCAACTTCTTTTACTTTAGAAACAACTTTTTCAGCTGCTCCTTCTTTTTCCATTTTTTCATCACCGATGGCTTTCCCAACACCTTCTTTAATAGAACCTTTAGCTTGATTTAATTTTTCTTCTACTGACATGATAATTTCTCCTGTTATATTTATTTTATCTTAGTTTACACGAGTTTTTTCGTGAGATACTACACCAGTTGCTGCACCTTTAACAGCTTCTACGCCTTCGCTAACTTTTTCTTGAACAGTTGAGAAACCAGATCCAAGACCAGATTTAGCTTTTTCGAATTGTTCTGAAGCGAATTCTCCTGTTGATTCAGCAACGTCAGATACGCGATCTTGAAGGCTTACTGAGTCTGCTTCATGTTGTTCTTTAGTTTTGATGTCGACAACGTTTACGTTGATTTCAACAACTTCCAAGTCAGTCATTTTAGCAACTTCTGAAGATACGATTTCTCTGATTTCTGAATATAAAGCTGGAACATTTTTTTGGTACTCAGCAATAATGTTTAAGTCAACTGCAACTTGTGTTTTACCAACTTCTACGTTAACACCACTTGTTACGTCATCGCTGTTAACGATTTTTTCTTTAAGATTTGAGAAGAAACCACCGTCGATTCCCAAAAGACCTGAAACGTTTTCTAGTGACAGACCAATGATTTTTTGGATAACTTTATCTTCGTAAGTAAGTTCTCCTTTGATTTCGTGAGCTACAGCAGTAGCATCTTTCTTTTCTACGTTAGTGTTAATGTTTTTTTCGTTTGACATATGAAACTCCTTTAATTAAATTAGTAATTTTTATTTATCTATATAGTTTTTTTCGATATATAATCCAGCTGCAACTCCCAGTGCTCCTAAAATCAATACAAATATTGTTTTGAAGAAGCCAAAGGAGATAATCAAACAAGCGAGAAATACGCCTATGAGACCTGCGATTATTGGATATCGATATTGTTTAAGCCATTCCATTTTTTGCTTCCTTACTTCACACGACTAACAGTCTTTTTGTTTTGAGGTTTTGGTTTAGGCTGGTAGTCTTTTACTAGAACTTCTAGTTTAACCTGACGCTCAATACCAAAAAACTGCTTCAATCCATTAGTTATTTCATTTTGAATTAGTTGGCATCTGTCAGCGATGTTGTCCGAAGGAAGAATTTTACCTTCTACATGAACGAAACATTTATTTTTTCGTAAATTTACATGAACAGTTGGGTTCTTGATCAATCCATGATCACTTACCAAACTTCTAACAAAACCTTCGATTGCAGAATTCTTTAATTTTAATGTATCGTTTTTAGTTTCAAGTTGAATTTCCAAATAACGTTTAGGATAAAACAACACAACTGACATCGATAACAAAACTAAAGTTGATAGAGCCACTATCCCCCAGAATATATATCTAGAGAGATAGAATTCAACGAAATGATTCTGTCTCCAGCTAAATAGCTGAATGCCTAGATCACTAACTTGATGATAATCTATCAAAACAGGAAGGAAAATTGTCAAGATTAAAATACAGAAAATAATTAAAAATATTTTCTTTGTTTTTGACATATACAATCCTTTCGATTTAACATTAAACTATTTTTACCCGTCTAATCTATTTAAAAATAGTTTATTCTACAAGTAATTATTTTTTACCTGTAAAGAATGATACTACAGTAACAACAATTGCTGCTCCTGCAATAGATGGGATCAAAGCCATTCCAGCGATGGATGGGCCCCAACTACCTAAAAGGGATTGTCCTACAGATGACCCGACTAAACCAGCGAATACATTTGCGACGATTCCCATAGAACTACCTTTTTTAGTGATTTTACCTGCCAAGAGACCAATAAGACCTCCAGCAATAATTGACCACAACATTGCCTACCCTTCTTTATTATTTTAATTTCAAAAAATCAAATTCTTTGATTGTTGCTATTATATAATTTTTAAAATTAAAAATATAATCTTTCGACTTGAATTTGATTCTGTATTCACGCCCTCAATAGACGGTAAAATAAGAAAATTGTTTATATATTGCCCCCGTAGTGTTATTATACGAAATAAAGTATCTTAGTAGAAGTCGTTATAGTATGCTATACCTATTCTTTGTGGTATAATTGCAAGAGGTTTAATCCGATAATTTATAAAAAGAGAAAGACATTCATGAGAGATTTATTATCTAAAAAAAGTCATAGGCAATTAGAATTATTAGAATTATTATTTGAACATAAACGTTGGTTTCATCGTTCTGAACTAGCAGAGTTATTAAATTGTACAGAACGTGCAGTCAAAGATGATCTATCCCATGTTAAATCTGCTTTTCCTGACTTGATTTTTCATTCTTCTACTAATGGTATACGCATTATTAATACCGATGATAGTGATATTGAAATGGTTTACCATCATTTCTTTAAACATTCAACTCATTTTTCGATTTTAGAATTTATCTTCTTTAATGAAGGTTGTCAAGCTGAGAGAATTTGTAAAGAATTTTATATCAGTTCATCTTCGCTCTATCGTATTATTAGCCAAATCAATAAAGTGATTAAAAGGCAATTTCAATTTGAAATCAGTCTGACCCCTGTTCAAATCATTGGAAATGAGAGAGACATTCGTTACTTTTTTGCACAATATTTTTCAGAAAAATATTATTTCCTAGAATGGCCATTTGAAAATTTTTCATCAGAGCCCCTATCTCAATTGTTAGAATTGGTTTATAAGGAAACAAGCTTTCCAATGAATTTGTCAACTCATAGAATGCTAAAGTTGCTCCTAGTTACGAACCTATATAGAATAAAGTTTGGTCATTTCATGGAAGTAGAGAAAGACTCTTTTAACGATCAAAGTTTGGATTTTTTAATGCAGGTAGAAGGAATAGAAGGTGTTGCTAAGAATTTTGAATTAGAATACAATATCTCTTTAGATGAAGAAGTTGTTTGCCAATTATTTGTGTCTTACTTTCAAAAAATGTTTTTCATAGATGAAAGTCTCTTTTTGAAATGCGTAAAAAAGGATAGCTATGTTGAAAAATCTTACCATCTATTGAGTGATTTTATTGATCAGATTTCAGTCAAGTATCAGATTGAGATTGAGAATAAGGATAATCTGATTTGGCATCTGCATAATACTGCACATCTGTATCGTCAGGAGTTGTCCACTGAGTTTATTTTATTTGATCAAAAAGGGAATACAATCAGGAATTTTCAAAATATTTTCCCTAAATTTGTTTCAGATGTAAAAAAAGAGCTTTCTCATTATTTAGAGACTCTTGAAGTTTGTTCTAGTTCAATGATGGTAAATCATCTATCTTATACCTTCATCACTCATACCAAACATTTGGTGCTTAATCTACTACAAAATCAGCCAAAGCTGAAGGTTCTGGTTATGAGTAATTTTGATCAGTATCATGCAAAATCCGTTGCAGAGACACTTTCTTATTATTGCAGCAACAATTTTGAACTTGAAGTTTGGACTGAATTAGAATTATCAAAGGAATCTTTAGAAGAATCGCCTTATGATATCATCATTTCTAATTTTATTATTCCTCCGATTGAAAATAAGAGACTGATCTATTCAAATAATATAAACACGGTCTCACTCATATCTTTGTTAAATGCCATGATGTTTATTCGATTAGATTAGTAACCTAAAATAAAAAATGCTATTTCGCGTTTTGAACTGTACCTCAAAAGTTAGACAGAAAAAATCTAATTTTTGGGGTGTTTTTATTAAGAAAAGACCTTCAGTCATTTAAGTAAAATGTACATCTAGAGTCATAGTCCTCTAAAACTCTTGCTTTTTTTGTAGAAGATACGAAAAAAACCTTGATTCCAAGGCTTTTCCTGTTGTATGTAGATGCCCCCTACATGGATTTGTAAGAACTTTTCATATTGAAAATAAACAAAAATGTTGAAATATAGCTGATTTTAGGGAAATACTTTTAGGTGTTTTCAATGTCAGGATTTAAAAATGGGGCAAAAGTGGGGCAAAAACGAATGACTCGTATTTGGTTTGAAAACCTATAATACCTAATGATTATGCTATTCTAGATATATAGTTTTGTTATAAATAAATGTCAGTGCGAGATCAAATTGGAGGATAAAATGGAAAAACAAATTAATGAAAAAAAGCCTTGGTTCCCAAAGCTTTTTAATGTTATAAACTCATTAAAATAATCCCCAGTTAGATTTGGAATATTTTTTATTCTGTGTCATATAAAAATAAATAAAATGAATGGCTATAGCTAGAGCTAAAATGGTTGTTATACTCACTACTATTATAGGATTAGAAGCAAAGATTAAAGAGAGAATCAAGGCAGCCAGATAGAGTGTCGCTTGGACACAGTAGTAACTTTTCGAATAGCGAAGATAGTGTTTGTTATAGGGCCCATTTACTAGGACAGCAGCTTGAAAGAGGCCAAATCCGATATAAGAGAAGCTGGTTGCAAAGAGACGATTAGCTTCAGGATTCTGAAGAAAACTCATCGAAACGGTCATCATAAGAAGTCCAATGAAAATAGGATAGTGACTGTAAATTAGAAATAGTCTCTTTTGATTAGATTTTTCATCAATAGCATGGTCGAATTGACCAAAATAAAACAAGAACAGAGAAATCATAATAATGAAATAAAGAACCGAATAAATCGAGAAATTCTCGATTGTAAAGAAGTTAGCTAGCTCCGTAATCATCTCTCCAAACATAATAATGACAAGAAGGGAGATACGCTCGATTAAATGGGGGAGATTTACCTGGTAATGCTTATCTTTATTAAGCAAGATACTTGGCATAATAAATGTTAGCAGAATACTAGCAAATAAGATATAGACTCTAAGGTAAATAGGAAGAAGAGCTGCTAGATAGACTCCTAAACTTCCTAGACCTGTTATCCATAGAAAACCTTTGATACTTTCCCGATGAACATCATCGGTTGATTTTCTAAAAAATTCAACCAAATATTGAAAAAATAAGGTAAGGGTTAATGTACCAATAGCCCAACAGAGATAATGAAAATATTGTTGCCAATCAGGTCCAATCATATTGGCTATAAAGAGTAAAATTCCCATTTTGATAAACATGATTACTATGTTAAATAAAGAGTTCTTTCCATAGCGATTGGTATAATCGGTTTGAATCATCCAGGAATCGATGAGAAACAAAGTAGCAATGAAAAAATCAAGGAAAGAATTCCAAGTCAAAATACCGTTATGAAGATGGTCGATTAAAGTAGTTACTTTTGAAATTGCAAAAACAAAAACTAAGTCATAAAAAAGTTCTGAAAATTCTACACGTTTATGTTTAATAAGAGTTGTCATCTTAAGACCTTTCTATTTTAGAAGTAAAATTTATTATAACAGAAAATGGTAATAAAAGAAAAGAAGATGCTTAAATAACTTCATGTGACGCGAATGA